>JAHBAP020000079.1 GCA_018500005.2 Mycobacterium sp.
CTGCAGGTGGTCCCAGGTCCGCGGGTGGTGATCGCGCAGCGCACGGTCGTGCGGAAAGTAGAGGTCGACGGTGGTGGCCGGCCACCGCGCGGCAATGTTTGCGGCGGCACTGACCGCTGCCGCGCCGCCGCCGATCACGATCACCGAAGCCGCGCGGGCCAGGCGGTCGTGTGCCGCTGCGATCTCGGCGCGCACCTCAGCGGGCGTCTGCAACACCGGACGGCGCCAGAAGCCGTTGCTCACACCTGTCGAAATGATCAGTGCGTCATAAGGTTCGGTGATCTCCGAGCCGTCGGACTGCCGGGCGGATACGGTCCGCGCATTCAGGTCGACCCAGGTCAGTTCGGCTTGAACGGTGCGAACGCGGTCCAATGCCCGGTACCGGTCGAACGGCACGAGGTAGTCGCGGGCCCAGTCCGCCGGACGGGTCAGCCGAACGCCCAGTTCCTGGCCGCTGACCAAACCGGGATTCACCGAGATCCCGACCACGTCGGCGGCGCGCGCCAGTCTGATCGCGGTCAGCAGACCGCTGTCACCGAGGCCGGCGACGACGACCCGCAAACGACTCACTGGCGGGTCCGGCGGGGCGGCCTGGGCAGCAGCCGCGGCACGCGGTCGATCACGTCCTGGTACTGGGGCCGACGCTCGAGACTGCGCTTCTCCATCATCGGGATGCTGGCGCCCAGGAACATCGCCACCATCACCGCGACCCCGACGAACAGCCACCAGGCGGACCCTGGCGCTGCCGCGACGCCGAACAAGCCCATCGAGAACCAGAAGCCGATCTCACCGAGATAGTTCGGGTGCCGCGACCAGGCCCACAGGCCCTGATCCATGACCGCGCCGGGTCTGCGGGCGGCGACGAAGCGGTGCATCTGCACATCGGCAACCAACTCCACGGTGACCGCCGCGATCCCGGCGGCGAATGCCAGCCAGGTCAGCCAGATCAGCCCGTCGCCGAGCCGAGTCAGCGCGACGTAGGCGGGCACCATCCCGACGAACACCTGGAGGGTGGGGAAGAGATGGATGCCGAAGAGGTCGGCGAGGAACTCGAACCTCCCGGCCCCCTCCCGCAGGATCGGGTAGCGCCAGTCCTCGTGGTGCAGGCCCGAGAATCCGTGGACCCAGTTCGACGTCAACCGGACCGCCCAGTAGCCGACCACCGCGGCCAGCAGCCAGGCGCGCAGCGCTCCCGGACCGGACAATCCGATCGGGCCCTCCCACCACCAGAACAACACCAGCAGAGGCGGAATCACGCTCCAGTACGCGTCGTAGAAACTGGAGTTGCGGTAGACCCGACTGAAGCCGAAAACCACCAGGGTGGCGAGAACGTCGGCGATCAGGGTGTCCAGCCAAAGCCGCCCGGTGCGCGGTGCCCAGAACAGCCAGGCAGCACCCACCCCGACGGCGACGACATAGGCCAGCGCGACCAGGGCCAGTGCTGATCGTCGGGCCTGGCCTTTCGCGGCATTACCGGCCATGCGCAGGAATGTTAGACGACCCCGGTTGCGGGTTACTGCCGCTTAAGCTGGCCAGCCCGCCCATGAAAGCGCTGTCAAGTCCATTTCGTCTCGTTCATCGCGGCAACGATCTCGGGGCCGGATCCGGACCACCCGACGATGGGTATGGTGACTCTCGTGAGCACCAGCAACAGCGCTGCTGGTCGGGTCGCCGAATTGGCCCGTCAGGTTGTCGCCGAACACGACCCCAAACAGGTTGCGCTTCCTGAGTTCCTCGGAGCCTGCTACGACGCCGGACTGTCCTGGGTGCATTTCCCGGAAGGTCTTGGCGGCCTTGGGGTGTCACGCGGCCTGCAATCGGTCGCCGACGGGATCCTGCAGGGCGCCGGCGGCCCGGTTCCGTTGGGGCTCAACCCGATGGGATACGGCATGGCCGCCCCGACGGTGCGCGAGCACGCCCAGAGCGACGAGATCAAGAAGTCGCTGCTGCGTCCGCTGGCCACCACCGAGGACATCTGGTGTCAGCTGTTCTCCGAGCCCGGGGCGGGCTCGGATCTGGCCGGCCTGGCCACCTCCGCGGTGCGCGACGGTGACGACTGGATCATCAACGGGCAGAAGGTGTGGACCAGCCTGGCCCACAAGGCCCGCTGGGGTCTGCTGCTGGCCCGCACCGACCCGGACGCCCCCAAACACAAGGGGCTCACGTACTTCGTGCTCGACATGCACGCCGCCGGGGTGGAGACCCGTCCGCTTCGCCAGATGACCGGGCAGGCGGAGTTCAACGAGGTCTATCTGACCGACGCGCGGATTCCCGACGTGCACCGTCTCGGTGCGGTGGGTGACGGCTGGCGGGTGGCGATGACGACGCTGATGAACGAGCGCAGTGCGCTCGGCGCAAGCGGCAGTCGCCGCGGTGGCGGCGCCATCTCCGACGCCATGGAACTGTGGGCTGCCCGGCCCGAACGGCACACGCCGGTCTTGCGCGACCGACTAACCCAGTTGTGGCTGCGCTCGGAAGCTCAGCGGCTCACCTCGGAACGGTCCCGGGCCGCGGCCACGACCACCGGCGGACCCGGTCCGGAAGCCTCGATCGGCAAGATGGTGGGCGCTGAGCTGAACCAGAAGATCTACGAGTTCTGCATGGATCTGCTTGGGCCGGAAGGACTTCTGTACCAGAGCTACGCGATGTACGGCCAGAATGCAGGTACCGGCGACTGGCGCGGACCGATTCAGCAGCGTTACCTGCGCAGCCGTGCGAACACCATCGAGGGCGGCACCTCGGAGGTCATGCGCAATATTCTCGGTGAGCGGGTGCTGGGTCTGCCCGGTGATCTGCGTGCCGACGCCGGCATGCCGTGGAAGGAGGTGCCGCGTGGGTAGTGCCGAGTTCATCTTCAGTCCCGAGCAGCAGCAGTTGCGGGCTGCCGTGCGCAAGTTCTGCGCCGACAGTATCGACGAGGCCGCGGTGCGCCGGTTGATGGAATCCGAGACCCGCTTCGACCGGACGGTCTGGCGTCGTCTGGGTTCCGAACTCGGCGTGCTGGGTATGGCGGTCCCGGAGTCCGCCGGCGGCGCCGGCGGATCCCTGGTCGATCAGGCCGTCGCGGTGGAGGAATTCGGTGCCGCGCTGGCCTGCGGGCCACTGTTCGGCACGGTGTACCTGTCCATTCCGGTCCTGGTCGCCTGCCCGTCCGGAGCGGCCCGTGACGAACTGCTCGCCGCCCTGGTGGAGGGTGAGCGCACCGCGGCGTTCGCGGTCGCCGACACTGCGGGTGCCTTCAACCCCGCACAAGTCACTGTCACCGCCGACGGCGACATCCTCACCGGAACCGTCACGCAGGTCGTCGATGCCGACAGCGCCGACGAATTGCTGGTTGCAGCAACCGGATCCGGCGGCGTGAGCCTGTACGCGGTAGACGCGGACGCCGTTGGCGTGCGGCGGATCCCCCTGCTCACCATGGACCTGACACGGCCGCAGGCCACCGTCGCCTTCGACGGCGCACCGGGCCGACTGCTCGCCGGACCGCAGGAGTCCGACCGCGTCATCAACCACGCCCTCCAGGTCGGTTCGGCGCTACTGGCCGTCGAGCAGGTCGGTGCCGCACAGCACCTGCTCGACCTGTCGGTCGAGTACGCGAAGTCGCGCCTGCAGTTCGGCCGGCAGATCGGATCGTTCCAGGCCATCAAGCACAAACTGGCCGACATGCTGGTCGATCTGGAGCACGCCAGGTCCACCGCATACCACGCGGTATGGGCCCTTTCCGACGGCTCCGACGATCCGGCGCTGGCGGTCGGTATCGCCCAGGCAACCTGCTCGGCGGCCTTCAGCCGGATCGCCGCAGACACCATTCAGGTGCACGGCGGTATCGGGTTCACCTGGGAACATCAGGCCCAGTTGTATTTCAAGCGGGCGGCAACCGATGCCGTACTGCTCGGTAGCGCCGAGGAGCACCGCGGCCGAGTGGCGGCTCTGGTGCTGGATACCGCCGTCGCACACACCGGCGCGGTCCCCGTCGCCACCGGACACCCCTAACAGGAAAGAGGAACCATGGCTGAAAGCGTCTCGGAGTCGATCACCATCAACGCCACCCCCGAAGAGGTGATGGCCGTGATCGCCGACCTGGCCGAGTACCCGAACTGGAGCGAGGGTTTCACCGCGGTCGAGATCATCAGCACCCACGATGACGGCGCCGCCAAGGATGCCGCGTTTTCCATCTCTACCCCGGTCGGCAAGGACACCTACGAGATCTCCTATGTTTGGACGGGCAACGACGCGGTGAGTTGGACGCTCAACTCCGACGACGCCGGAAAGCCCAAGTCCGGCATGATGAAAAAGCTGATCGGCTCCTACACGTTGACGGCCGAGGGCCCCAAAGGCGACGCCACCAAGGTCGTTTACGAACTCGAGATCGACCCGAAGATCCCGATGATGGGCTTCATGAAGAAGAAGGCCGCCGCGACGATCGCCGATCAGGCCCTCAACGGGTTGAAGAAGCGGGTCGAGAAGGGTCGCCGATAGCCGCGGACCGCCGGCTCAGCACCGCTCGAACTTCCGGCGCAGTTCGGCTTCCAGTTCCGAGGAGCCGTGTCGGGGATCGGGCGGGGTGCATCCGCCGATCGTGAAGATATCGGATCCGAACTGGACCCTCGCCGGTAGCGGCAGTCCGTTCAGCAGGGGGAACGTCATCCACGCTTGGGCCAGGTTCTGTTGCTGGTTGCCGGAGGTGGTCGGGATGTTGACCGTGACATTGGTCGGCGGGTTTCCGGCGGCGTCGGTCCGCGCCGCGACATGCCCGACGTCGCCGAGTTCGGCGACGATCTCGTTCCATCGGTCGCGGAGTTTCTGGTCGGGAACCATCCCGGTCACCTCGTAGGTCTCGCGGAGATCGGCCTTCGACGCCACGTCGAGGGGGTCGACCAGTCCGATGAGAATCCAGACGACTTTCGGGTGGTTCTGCGCGATGGCACGCAGATCGCTGTCCTTGGCGACCGGTCCGACGGTCACCTTCAGTCCCTCGGACCAATTCACCGCCGCGACTCCGGCGGACCGTGCGATCGCCAACCAGTCCCGCAGCGAATCCGACACCGCGGTCGAAGACGGCCGATCCTCGAAGGAGAACTCCGCCGAGGACATCGACATCGTCGCGCGGTAGTCCACTTTGAGGTGGACCTGCGAATCGGAGAAACCGTCCTTGTCGATGAGATCGGTGAAGGTCTGGCCCACCGCAGCCGCCTGCGCGGGAGTGGCCAACGGATCGAGCGTGACGGTCAGGTCATACCGGGCACCGCCCGTCCAAGACGACCGGAAATCGGACTCTGCCGCGGCGACGCCGGGTAGCTGCCGGACGGCAGCGGTGATCGACTCGGCCGCGCCGGCATGCGATGAGCAACCGGTCAGCATGGCGGCGGTGAGAGCCACCGCCACAAGGCGTTTCATCGGAACTGCTCGGCGTAGGCGGCCTCGTCCCAGTTCGAAAGGAACTTCGTCGCCGCGTCGTAACCACTGCGGTAGAGCGCGTCGATCTCCTCGCGGGACGCGTCGAACTCCACCACCCCGACATCGGTGGAGTCCACCCGGATGGTGCGGGCGCTGACCCATGGCTCGTTGAGATAGGCCTGATCGCGTCCGACCAGCATGGTGGTGAGGACCTGTTCGAGCAGAGCCGGCCCGCTGAAAACCCGGACCGGAGCCAGTCCGGGGATGACTTTGTCATTGCCGGCCGGCAGATTGGGCAGCAGGGTCACACCGAGCGTGGGCCAGCGCGGCGGCTTCCCGTCCAGGCGGTCGAAGGTGTCGATCGGGTAGTTCGACAACAGTCCGCCGTCGACCAGGGTCGACTCCAATCCGGCTGCGCTGGTGAGGGTTACCGGCCGGAACAGGAATGGGATGGACATCGAGGCCCGGACCGCATCGGCGACCGATTGGTCGTCGGGATCCAGGCCGTAGATGTCTCGGTAGTCCCACGGCAGCCGGACCAACTGCCCGCGGGTGACGTCGGTGGCGGTCACCACCAACCGGCAGCGGCGTTGCGCGGGAAGCTGATCGTCGTCGAGCCGAAGATCGCCAAATGTCTCGACGCCCAGGCCCTTCAGCTGCTCGGCGACGAAATCGTGTGCGTAGTCGCCTTTGTAGACCCCTTTACCCTCGAGAATCGCCCAGGCCGGACCGAGCAGCGGCACCCGTTCGAGCAGGCCGGGGTCGAGGAACTTCCGATAATCGATGCTCATCGCAAGATCGCGGATGTCGTCGGGCCCCAAACCCTTCGGTCCCTGTTTGGTGCAGGCCGCCCCCGCCGCGACGATGGATCCGACGATCGAACCCGCGGAGGTGCCCGCCACCCGGCGGGCGCGGTACCCGGCTTCCATCAGGCGCACCACCGCGCCGACGAGTCCGACGCCTTTGACGCCGCCGCCGGAGAGCACCAGGTCCAGGGGCTTGGCCGCCTTCTTGTTCGGACCTGCCGTGGATTTCCTTGGGGGCATGCTCTCTTCTACCCCAGCACCGCGTCGATGGCCCGGTAAATCCGCTGCTCGCTGACCGGGCGGGGGGTGCCCAACTGCTGCGCCCACAGACTGACCCGGAACTCCTGAATCATTCGGGCGATGTCGGCAACGTCGGCGGCCGCCGCCCGCGATGGCGAAATCGCCTGCAACAGTTGGTCATACGCGTCCTGAACGGCCGCCACCCGGTCCATGCGCTCGCGGTCGGCGGCGAGTCCGTGCGGAAGCCGTTCGACGCGGCGAACGATCGCGGTGAGATAGCGAGTCAGATCGGCGAGGTTGGATGCCCCGCATGAGCTGACGAAGCCGGGCCCGACCAGGACCCCGAGCTGGCGGCGGATGTCGGCGACGGCGTCGGCCTGGGCGGCCGACGGTTGGGTGGGCAGTGCCACCTCGACGTCCCGCAGTGCCATCAGCGCCGTCTCGACGCGGCGGAGGATCTCGGCGGTCGTCGAGGGCAGCGTCTCACGGACCCGTTGCCGCGCAGCCTCGAAGTCGGCGCGGTTCCACACCGGCTTCGGGACCGCGGCATCCACGGCAGCATCGGCGCAGTCCTCTAGCAGTGCCTGCAGCGACCCGTCCGGGTTGGCACCAAGGATCAGACGTCTGCGTGGATCAAGGCTCTTCTCAACGGCTTTGACCGGCGAAGGGCTGGACAGTCGCAGCAGCCGGCGTATCCCGTGTCGCATCAGGCCGTCGCGTTCGGGCTCGGTGGCGAACACCCGCAGATCCACTGCGGATCCGGTGTCCGCCAGTCCCGGATAACCGCGGACCCCGCCGCGCTGGACGCTGCGCGGCAGTTCGTCGAGGTCCTCGGGCCAGCCGCGAAGGCCCCGGCGTTCCAGGTCCCCGGCAACCGCATCGGCGACCGCGCGCCGGGTCTGGCCGGCCAGTTTCGCCTGCAGCGTCGCGAGATCTTTGTCGCGGCCCAGTTCGGCCCCGTCGGGTGAGGTGACGGCGAAGGTCACACGCAGGTGCGGGGGAAGCTTCTCCAGATCGAATGCGCTGAGCGGAACCAGGATCCCGCTGCGGCGGTGCAGTTCCCGCTGCAAGGTTTCCAGCAGTGGTTCATCCCCGGGGTGCAGATCCTCCAGCAGCGCCCTGGCGGTGTCGGGTGCCGGGACGAAGTTGCGCCGCAGGTCCTTGGGAAGTGACTTGATCAAAGCGGTGATGAGTTCCTCCCGCAGTGCGGGCACCTGCCAGCCGAACTCCTGGCCACCGAGCCGGGCCAGCACCCCGACGGGCACGTGCACCGTCACGCCGTCGTCGGCGGCACCGGGCTCGAACCGGTAGGTCAGCGGCAGCGACAGGTCGCCGGACTCCCAGTGATCGGGTCGGTCCGCCCCGTTTTTGGAGGCGTCGGACACCCGCAGCAGGTCCGCGCGGGTCATCGTCAGCAGGTCCGGTGTCCGGTTCCGTTGCTTGCGCCACCACCCGTCGAAGTGCCGGGCCGACACCACGTCGGCGGGTATCCGCGAGTCATAGAAGGCGAAGATCTCCTGATCGCCGACCAGCAGGTCCCGCCGCCGGGCGCGTTCCTCCAGTTCGGCAACCTCTGAGCGAAGACGGTTGTTGTCGGCGAAGAAGTGGTGCCGGGTCTGCCAGTCCTCCTCCACCAGGGCATGCCGGATGAACAATTCCCGCGCCTCGACCGGATCCACCGCCGCATAGCCCACCCGCCGCCGGGCGACCAACGGCAACCCGAACAGGGTTACCCGCTCGAAGGCCATCACCGCGCCGCGTTGGGAGTCCCAGTGCGGTTCGCTGTAGTTGCGCTGAACCAGATGTCCGGCGATGCGTTCGACGGTGTCCGGGTCGATCCGCGCCGCGGTACGGCCATAGAGGCGGCTGGTCTCCACCAGATCGGCGACCATGACCCAGCGGGGCGGGCGCTTGGTGAGCACCGATCCGGGTGCCAGCACGAACCGGGCGTTACGGGCACCGAGATAGTCCCGGGAGTCGCCCTCCCGAAGCCCGATATGTGACAGCAGGCCGGCGGCCAGCGCGGCGTGCACCCGCGCCGGGTCAGCCGCCTGCAAGGGGTTGTCGCGGGCGGCCCGCAGACCGATACCGGCGGCGATCCCGCGAAGTTGACCGGTGAGGTCCTGCCACTCCCGGATTCGCAGATAGTGCAGGAAATCCTCGCGACACATCCGACGAAATGCATTGCCGGACAATGTTTTGCGTTGTCCCAGCAGATACCGCCACAGGTTGAGGTAGGACATGAAGTCCGAACCCTCGTCGGCGAAGCGGGCGTGTTTCTGACGCGCCGCCTCCTCCCGTTCGACCGGCCGCTCACGCGGGTCGGGGATCGACAACGCGGCCGCGAGGACCAGCACCTCGGGCAGGCAACCTTCGATGTCGGCCTGCAGGATCATCCGGCCCAACCTGGGATCGACCGGCAGTTGGGCCAGTCGCCGACCGACGTCCGTGATGGCGCCGAAGGCGTCGAAGGCACCGAGTTCCTGCAGCACCTGCACGCCGTCGTTAATACTCCGCCGATCGGGCGGGTCCAGGAACGGGAAGTCCGCAACGTCGCCGAGTTGCAGGGCGGCCATCTGCAGGATCACCGAAGCCAGGTTGGTGCGCAGTATCTCGGGGTCGGTATAGCGCGGCCGGCCGGCGAAGTCCTCTTCGGAGTACAACCGGATGCAGACACCCGGTGCAGTACGGCCGGATCGTCCCGCGCGCTGGGCGGCTGAGGCCTGTGAGATCGGCTCGATGGGCAGCCGTTGCACCTTGGTTCGCCTGCTGTAACGGGAGATTCGTGCGGACCCCGGGTCGATCACGTACCGGATGCCCGGCACCGTCAACGACGTTTCGGCGACGTTGGTGGCCAGCACGACCCGACGGATGAGCCTGCTGTGGTTCGGGACGAACACCTTGTGTTGCTCGGCGGTGGGCAGCCGGGCGTACAGCGGAAGCACTTCGACATTTCCCCGGTAGGCGCCGCGGATCGCCTCGGCGGTGTCGCGGATCTCCCGTTCACCGGACAAGAACACCAGGACGTCCCCGGCCGGCTCGGCGGAAAGCTCCCCCAGTGCGTCGATGATCGCCTCGGTCTGATCGCGGGGTTCGATGCGAACCACTTCGTGGTCCGGGTCGTCCGCCGAGTCCGTCGAGTCCGTCGAGTCCGTCGGGTCGACGATGTCGCCGAGGGACGAGGCGGAGGAGGAGCGAGACAAATCGATGTCGCCGAGGGACGAAGCGGAGGAGGGCAGTTCCAAAGGGCGGTAACGGATCTCGACCGGGTAGGTCCGCCCAGAGACCTCGACGATGGGGGCCGGCCCCTCCGGACCGGAGAAGTGCGCCGCAAACCGCTCCGGTTCTATGGTCGCAGAGGTGACGATCAGCTTCAGGTCCGGCCGTCGCGGCAGCAACTGGCGCAGATAACCCAGCAGGAAGTCGATGTTGAGGCTTCGCTCGTGCGCCTCATCGAGGATCAGGGTGTCGTAGCGCAGCAGGCGGCGGTCGCGCTGCATCTCGGCGAGCAGGATGCCGTCAGTCATGAGTTTGACCAGGGTGCGGTCGCTGACCTGGTCGGTGAACCGGACGGTGTAGCCGACGGTCTGGCCCAACGGCGTACCGAGCTCCTCGGCGATCCGCCCGGCGACGGTCCGGGCGGCGACCAGGGCCTCCGCGGTGTCTACCTGCCTGATCAGCTCGGCGAGTTTGTCGGCACTGACCGGTGTGCGCAGCGACTTCAGCCGCCGGCTGAGCCTGGCGGCGTCCCGGATGGTGAGTCCGTCCAGACGCGCACGAACTGCACGCACATCGTCGCGCGACGCCTGGGACACTGGACCCAGGGTAGCTGGGAGAAGAGGGGCTTCAATGACCACTGCGCTGATCGTGGGCGGTCTACTACTGGTCGGCGTCGGTCTGGTGGCCAGTCAGCTGTTCCGGCTCAAGGACTGGCTCAATCGGCAGCCACCGCCAAGCCCGGACGACCAGGGCCGGCCGCCACCTGATGGGCAGGCGTCCCAGTAGTTTTCAGCGGCGCAGGTTTCACCGCGGCGAGTCTCCCCGCCAGCTGAAACTGTTGACGTATTTGCCCATGTCCTGGGCGATCTGCAGGTTCGCCGGGGACGGCGGCCCAGGCCCCGAACTGGGAGTGAACTGCCGAAACGGTCCCACCGCGGCGGCCACCAGAGCCAGATCGTTCTTGACAGCCACGCCGACGATGACGCGCAGCAGGTCGGACTGACTCGAGGCCGCCAGTGGCTGAAAGTCGGCCGCCGCCCCGTACCCCGCTTGGTCGCCGGCCAGCGCCGTGGGCAGCTCGTAAGCGACCTCCGCATGCGGGACGGCGTCCCGCATCAAGTCCCCTGCGCCCTGTCGGGCGTCGCGGCCCTGCGCGGGCTGGCTGAAGA
>JAHBAP020000262.1 GCA_018500005.2 Mycobacterium sp.
CTCGGAGATGTGTATAAGAGACAGATCCCGTTGTCGGTGAACATCACCACGTCGGGCAGACCGGGCGGGTTGCCGACGTACTGCGGGCTGAAGTGCAGGAAGGACTGCTGGATCACGCCTTCGGCGATGTCCTGTTTGAAGGTGTCGTTGATATCGCGAGCCAGGTCCACGACATCGGTGTCCTTGCGGATCTTGGCCAGATAGGTGGCGATCCCGACCGGGTTGGTGGCATCGGTCGCCGAGACCGGCGGTGAAAGCAGGTAGCGCAGATCCACCGGATAGACATAGGGAACCGGGATGCCCGGTGTGCCGCGGATCTGCCACTCGGCGGTGAGCACGACTGCCGACAGCAGCGCGTTCAGACCGATCTTCTTGGACCGGCAGAACTCGATGATGTTCTCGGTCTCGGCCACACCCAAGGTGCAGGACACCATCGGAACCAGTTGAGGCAGTGCTGGATTGGTTTCGGATGCAGTACGACGGGACGGCGGCAGGTCGTAGACGAACATCGCGCCCAGCATCCGCTCGAGCCCCGAACGGTCCACCTTCTGGACACCCCGGTCGGCCAGCACCTTCTCCAGCGAATCGGGCGCGGGGTGCACGGTCAGCGGCGGGGGGTTTCCGGTGGTCACCAGGTCGGTATAGGTGGCGAACAGTTCCTCGATGAGGCTGAAGCTGTGGTGCCCGTCGGCCAGGGCGTGGTGCAGGTAGAGCGTCGGTTGGGGCGCCTGACCATCGCGGACGATCACCCGCAGGCCGGACAGCAGAGCCGTCTGGTCGAACAGTGGTTTGGGCGCGACGTCGTCCGGACCGAGTTCGATGACCTCGATACCGGGGTGTTCCAGGTCGTCGAGGACGATTTCCCAGCGCCCGTCGGCGCCCTTCTCCAGATGCCCGCCGAGAACCGGGTGGGACTGCAGCAGCAGGTCGAAGGCCTCGGAGAGGGCGTCGATGTCCAGGTTGCCTTCGATGTGAGCGGCCAGACCCACGTAGTTCTGGGTTTCCGCGAACATCTCTTCGCTGCGTGCAAGCTTCCGGATGCCAGATGAGGGAAACACAGCTTGGGAGCCTAGGCGATCAGTCCCGTCGACTGGCCTTTCGGTACCCGGCCGCCAACGGGACAGCGATGACGGCCGCTATTCCCGCGGACCACAGCAGGGTGCCGAGCATCGGTTTGAGGATCGGTCCGCCCAGTGCCAGTCCGCGCATCGTGTCGATCACACAGCTGTAGGGCTGGTGCTCCACGAAGGGTTGCAACCATTTCGGGAACTGATCGAGCGGAACGAACCCGGTGCTGAAGAAGAACAGCACCGCCGCGATCACCTCGGTGGCCTGCGGGACGATGGTGTTGGCGGCATACAACCCGATGGTCATGACCACTGCGGAGAAGGCCACACCGAAGAAGGCAGGCATCACCAGCCAGGCCAGCGCCTGGGCGAATCCCTGGGTGAAGCGGAAGCCGAGCAGCATCCCGACGCACATGACGAATGCGGTGATCGCCACGATGCGCACCCATTCGGCGATCAAACGCGACACCAGGCCCGAGGCTCGGTTGGTCGGGACCACCCAGAACCGCGACAACAAGCCGTCGTCGCGTTCGCGCATCATGCTGACCGTGACGATGATCGCCCCGGAGGTGGCGCCGATCAGCGACACCAGTGGAACGGTCCCGTACAGGGCGCTGTGTCCGGTGACCGCCTTGATGCCGTTGCCGAGCACCACGTTCAGCGCCACCAACAGGCCGGCCGGGAAAAGCAGCGACTGGGCCACGGTGGCAGGGTCGGAACTCCACCGCCGCAGGACCCGGGCAGTGAGGATCGGTACCTCGGTGCGCAGGCTCATGGGCGCCTCGCCGCCACTCGGGCGTGCAACCAGGTGAAGATCACGATGCCGCCGGCGATCCAGGCCAGTCCCGGGCCGATGACCGACCAGGACACCGGCGGGGCCGCGGTGGTGGTGTCACCGGCCAATGCCCGCAGCGCGTTGAGCCATTGCGACAACGGCTGGTCGCGGACGAAGGGCTGGATCCAGCGCGGGAACTGTTCGGCCGGTTGCAGGCCGACCGATGCCAGTCCGAGGGTCACCTGCGGCACCAGCAACAACGGGGCGGTCGCCTCGGGGTTGCGGGTGGCCGCCCCGATCAGGTCGCCCATCAGTGCCAGGACGACGCCGATCAGCAGGCACAGCACGATGAATCCCGCCGTATGCAGCAGCCTGCCGTGAAACCGGAAACCGATGATGTGCCCGCACACCAGCGATACCGCCAGAGCCACCGTGCAGCGGTACATGCTGGCCGTCATCCGGGCGGCCAACGGGGTCAGCGCCGCCATCGGCATGGACCGGAACCGGCGGTTGATGCCCGCCAGCGCATCCAGTGCGGACCGGAAGGCCGCCGCGACGGCGGCGAAGGAGATGGCCTGCAGGACAATCAGCGGGGTGAGGTACTGGGCATAGCTGCTCATCGGCTGGACCGCGCCGAGAATATTCTTAAGCGGCAGGTAGAAGCCCACCGTGAAGACGATGGATCCCAGTACCTGGGTGAGCAGTTCGCCGTTGGCCAGGGTCGGGGCGATCATGCGGGTGGTCAGCGTCCACCACTGCTGGCCGGTGGACGGCATCGGCCGCGCCGATGCCGGGATGGCGCCTGCGGTCACCTAAGCGCCTGAGCGTCGAGTACAACGGTCTCGTCGGCGTCCCGGACGGCGTCCTTCTGCCCGGTCAGTTTGAGGAACACCTCGTCCAACGAGGGCCGGCGCAGCGCGATGTCCTGCAGTTCGATATCTGCGGTGCTGAGCAGATTCAGGGCCGCGATGAGGGTGTTGGCCCCGTCCGGTGCGGGCATCGAGATACGGTCGGCACCGTCGGCCAGCGCCGCCCGGTTCTGCTGTGGCAGCAGGTCGCCGAGTGCGGCAGCCACCGCGGCGACATCCTTGATATCGCGCGGGACGATCTCGCAGTAGGTTCCGCCGGTTCGTTCCTTGAGGGAGTCCGCGGTGCCTTCGGCGATGATGGTGCCGCGGTCGATCACGATGATCCGGTCCGACAGCGAGTCCGCTTCCTCGAGGTACTGGGTGGTCAGCAGGGTGGCGATGCCGTCGGCTTTGAACTCGGTCACCAGTTCCCAGATCGCCAGTCGGCTGCGTGGATCGAGTCCGGTGGTGGGTTCGTCGAGGAACACCACCTCGGGACGCACGGCCAGTCCGCAGGCGATGTCGATACGGCGCCGCATGCCGCCGGAGTAGTTCTTGACGCTGCGGTCGCCGGCCTCGACGAGGTCGAAGCGTTCGAGCAGTTCGGCCGCCCGGTCCCTGGCCGCGGCCTTCTTCAAGCCCTGCAGCCGACCGAACATCACCAGGTTCTGCCGTCCGGTGAGCATATCGTCGAGGGCGACGTGCTGACCGGTAAGCATGATCGAACGACGCACGCCGGCCGGGTCGGTGCGCACGTCGTGGCCTGCCACCAGCACTGTGCCGTCATCAGGCGTCGTCAGAGTCGACAGGATGTCCACCGTCGTCGTCTTGCCGGCCCCATTGGGGCCGAGCAGACCCAGGACCTCGCCGCGGCCGACCTCGAAGCTGATACCGCGCAACGCCTTGACGCTCCCGAAGGTTTTCGTCAGGCCTTCGACGAAGACCGCCTTGTCTGAGTTCGCTGCGTCCGTTCCGGACATGACGTTGTCCCTCCCCTACTCGTCGGCGA
>JAHBAP020000193.1 GCA_018500005.2 Mycobacterium sp.
CCGGGGGGGCTTTGCCGCCCCCCTTTTTGTCCGTTTTTTTTGGGGCGGGGGCAGTGGTACGGTTTTCCTCGCTGGCCCCCGCCGGTGCCCCCCCCCGCCGGTACAGCGTCATCATCGCCACGCTGTTCGGCTTGCACCCGATGATCATCTTCTACGGATCGAACGGGATGAGCGAGGCGCCGTTCGTATTCTTCATGACCTGGGCGGTGCGCCGGCTCATCCTCTGGATGGTCGACGACGACGTTCATAACCTGATTGTCGCCGGCGGGATCGCCATGGGCCTGGCCTATCTCACCCGCTACGACGCGCTGGCCTGTATCGCGGCCGCGGGCGCTGTAGTCGCGGTTACCACCTATCGGCGCGCTACGGATTTTCCGCGGATCCGGCGGGCGCTGCTCGACCTCATCATCATCAGCGCCCCCGGGCTGCTGGCGTTCGCCGGTTGGGCCATCGCAAGCTGGCTGATCACCGGGGAAGGGTTCGCGCAGCTGACCTCCGAGTACGGCAACAAGGCGATCCTGGCCCAATCCGGCGTGACCGGCCCCGGCTTCCTGTCTGGCCTCGGCTTCGCCGCGACCTGCATCCTGCTACTGGCGCCGGCGCTGGTCCCGATCGGCACCTGGGCCGGATTTCTCCGATGGCGCAGACCCCGGATGTCGGTGCTGGTGCCGCCGGTGGTGGTTTTCGGCGCCGCGCTGCTGTTCCAATCGGTGACCTACGCATCCGGTGGCACATTCGCCTTCCTGCGCTTCTACATCATCGCTATCCCGTTCGCGGCGACGCTGGCGCTGCTGGCGGTTCCCGACGGGGTGTTGACAGCGCCGATCCGGCCGGGACGCCACGCGCTCCCGGAGCCGCTGGTTCCCACCACCCGCCGCCGCGGTGGCTACGCCGGTGTCGCGGCGGTGTTCGCGGCATGCCTGGTGGTAGGCGGGTGGGGGATGGGCCTGCCCCGCTACGCGCCGCAGGAGTATGCGCTCGACGCGGTCCTGGATCCGGAGCCCGACGACGTCAGCGCGCAAAGAGCCGCCGAGGATCGGATCGCCCGCACGTTCGCCACCGAACGCGCCATCGCCCACTATCTGGACGACCTGAACCTTCCCGACAGTTCGGTTGTCGCAGACACGGTCTACGGGTTCGCCATCGTCGCGGCGTCCCGCAAACCCAAGATGTTTGTCCTGCCGTCGGACCCGGACTACGTCCGCATCCTCAATGACCCCTCGAATCGGGGAGCGAAGTACCTGCTGGCGGTGCCGCCGACCGGGCGCGGTGCGTCCGACACCCTGAACCGGCGCTACCCGACCCTGTACGAAAACGGGGCCGACATCGCCACCCTGGAGTTGGAAGTCCCCAATGACGGCGACGGGCAACCGAACTGGCGGATCTACCGCGTCAACGAACCGGGACCGAGCCGGTAACGTCGCCTCCATGGCCCCAGAGTTCACAGGCAAGATCGCCCTCGACATCCGTGACTCCCAGCCGGATTGGGGGCCGTTCGCCGCGCCCACCGCGCCGGAGAACGCCCCCAACGTGCTCTATGTGGTCTGGGACGACGTCGGCATCGCCACCTGGGACTGCTTCGGCGGCCTCGTCGAGATGCCGGCCATGAGTCGTATCGCAGAGCGTGGAGTGCGGCTGACCCAGTTCCACACCACCGCGCTGTGTTCGCCCACCAGGGCCGCGCTGCTCACCGGCCGCAACCCCACCAGCGTCGGCATGGCCACCGTCGAGGAATTCACCGACGGCTTCCCGAACTGCAGCGGTCGCATCCCCGATGACGCCGCCCTGCTGTCGGAGGTGCTGTCCGAGCGCGGCTGGAACACCTACTGCATCGGCAAGTGGCACCTGACCCCGCTGGAGGAGTCGAATCTGGCTGCCACCAAACGGCATTGGCCGCTTGGCCGAGGATTCGAACGCTTCTACGGATTTCTGGGCGGCGAGGCCGACCAGTGGTACCCGGACCTGGTCTACGACAACCATCCGGTGGATCCACCCGCCACCCCGGAGCAGGGCTATCACCTCTCGGCCGACTTGGCAGACAAGGCCATCGAGTTCATCCGGGATTCGAAGGTCATCGCGCCGAACAAGCCGTGGTTCACCTACCTGTGCCCGGGCGCCGGGCACGCGCCGCACCAGGTCTTCAAAGAGTGGGCCGACCGCTACGCCGGTGCCTTCGACATGGGTTACGAGCGTTACCGCGAGATCGTGCTGGCCAAGCAGAAGGAACTCGGGGTCGTCCCGCCGGAGACCGAACTGTCCCCGATGAACCCCTACGCAGACCTGAAAGGCCCTGACGGCCAGCCCTGGCCGGCGCAGGACACCGTGCGTCCCTGGGAGTCGCTCAATGACGAGGAGAAGCGGCTTTTTGCCCGGATGGCCGAGGTGTTCGCCGGGTTCATGTCCTACACCGACGCCCAGATCGGCCGGGTGCTGGACTACCTCGAGGAATCGGGCCAACTCGACAACACCATCATCGTGGTGATCTCCGACAACGGCGCCAGCGGTGAGGGCGGTCCGAACGGCTCGGTCAACGAGGTCAAGTTCTTCAACGGCTACCTCGACAGCGTCGAGGAGAGTCTGCGGTTCTACGACGAACTCGGCGGTCCGTCGACCTACAACCACTATCCGATCGGCTGGGCGATGGCCTTCAACACGCCCTACAAGCTCTTCAAGCGGTACGCCTCGCACGAGGGCGGGATCGCCGACACCGCGATCGTGTCCTGGCCGGCCGGGATCAAAGCCCACGGCGAGGTCCGCGACAACTACGTCAACGTCGCCGACATCACCCCGACAATCTACGAACTGCTGGGCATCACCCCGCCGGACACCGTCGGCGGCGTCGCTCAGCGTCCGCTGGAGGGCGTGAGTTTCGCTGCGGCCCTTGACGATCCGACCGCCGATACCGGTAAGACGACCCAGTTCTACTCGATGCTGGGCACCCGAGGCATTTGGCATGACGGCTGGTTCGCCAACACCGTGCACGCCGCCAGTCCGGCCGGGTGGGGGCATTTCGACGACGACCGCTGGGAGTTGTTCAACATCGCCGCCGACCGCAGCCAGTGCCACGACCTGGCGGGGGACAACCCGGCAAAACTCGAGGAACTCAAGCAACTCTGGTTCACCGAGGCCGGCAAGTACAACGGACTTCCACTCGGTGACCTCAACGTCTTCGAGACCTTCACCCGATTCCGGCCCACCCTGTCGGCGGGCCAGACCAGCTTCACCTACTACCCGGGCACGGCCCCCGTCGGACTGGGCGCGATGGTCGAACTGCGGGGGATGTCCTTCTCTGTGCTCGCCGAAGTTGACGTCGACTCCGCTGATGCGGCCGGCGTGCTGTTCAAGCAGGGTGCGGGCCACGGCGGACACGTGCTGTTCGTGAAGGACGGCCGCCTGCACTACGTCTACAACTTCATGGGTGAAGACGAGCAGTCGGTGGCCGCGCCGGACCCAATTCCCCTGGGCAAGCACGTCTTCGGGGTGCGCTACGAGCGTTCCGGAACCGTCGAGGGCAGCCACACCCCGCTGGGCACGGTGTCGCTGTATGTCGACGACGTGGTCGTCGCGACCTTGCCTGACGTGCGCACCCATCCCGCCACGTTCGGCCTGGCCGGGGCCTCGGCGCAGGTCGGCCGAAACGGTGGTCAGGCGGTATGCAGTGCCTACGCGGCGCCGTTCGCCTTCACCGGCGGAAACATCGCGAAAGTCGTCGTCGACACCTCCGGAACGCCGTACATCGACCGGGAGCGGGAACTGGCGCTGGCGTTCGCCCGGGACTGACCCCGTCCCGGCATCGAGTGCGCACTGGCGCAGGCGTTTGTCGAGAAGGGATCTGGGTGGGGGCGCACTGGATGCGGGCCTAGGCTGAATCCCGTGCTTACTGAACTCGTCGACCTGCCCGGAGGTTCGTTCCGGATGGGTTCGACCAGCTTCTACCCGGAAGAGGCGCCGATCCATACCGCCACCGTGGCTGCCTTCGCGATCGAACGCCACCCGGTGACCAATGCGCAGTTCGCGGCCTTCGTGCAGGAGACCGGCTACATCACCGTCGCCGAACGTCCCCTGGACCCGGCGCTGTACCCGGGCGTGGCTGAGGAGGACCTGCGACCGGGAGCGCTGATCTTCCGCAGCACCCCGGGCCCGGTGAACCTCGACGACTGGCGGCAGTGGTGGGACTGGGCGCCCGGCGCGAACTGGCGCGCGCCGTGCGGTGCCGGAAGTGATATCTCCGGCAAGGACGACCACCCCGTGGTCCAGGTGGCCTACCCCGATGCCGGCGCGTACGCGGCCTGGGCAGGACGGCGACTTCCCGACGAAGCGGAGTTCGAATACGCCGCCGGCGCCGGTGCAACCACGACCTACGCATGGGGTGAGGAGCCCCGGTTGGACGGCCAACTCATGGCCAACACCTGGCAGGGGCGGTTCCCGTACCGCAACGACGGCGCGCAGGGCACGATGGGCACCAAGCGTTGGACTGGGACCTCCCCGGTCGGGACCTTCCCGCCCAACGCGTTCGGACTGCTCGACATGATCGGGAACGTCTGGGAGTGGACCACCACCAAGTACTCCGAACGCGGCCACGTCCTGGATGGTCCGAGGAAGACGTGCTGTCCCACCTCCGCCGAGCCCGATCCCAGCGTCATCCAGACCCTCAAGGGCGGCTCGCACCTGTGCGCCCCGGAGTACTGCCACCGGTTCCGGCCCTCGGCGCGGTCCCCGCAATCCCAGGACAGTTCGACCACCCATATCGGGTTCCGTTGCGTGGTGAGCCGCTAGCCGATCGGGCCGGATTTGGCTCCGGGGGTGCCCTTCACCTAGTATTTGGGGGTTGCCTGGGGCAGACCTCGGCCGGCGTGTGAGCTCGTTTTCGCGCAGGCCCCGCGTGCCCTCGGGGAACAAGACCAAGCACGACGGGGTTTTTCTGCGGCTGCGCAGAAATGTTTGTCCGCGCGTGCACAACGTAGGGAGATCTGGTGATTCAGCAGGAATCGCGTCTCAAGGTTGCCGATAACACCGGCGCCAAGGAGATCTTGTGCATCCGGGTGCTCGGTGGCTCGTCACGCCGGTATGCGGGTATCGGCGACATCATCGTGGCCACCGTCAAGGACGCCATCCCGGGCGGCAACGTCAAGCGCGGTGACGTGGTCAAGGCCGTGGTGGTGCGCACTGTCAAGGAACGTCGCCGGCCGGACGGCAGCTACATCAAGTTCGACGAGAACGCCGCCGTCATCATCAAGAACGACAACGACCCGCGCGGAACCCGCATCTTCGGCCCGGTCGGCCGCGAGCTGCGCGAGAAGCGCTTCATGAAGATCGTTTCGCTGGCCCCGGAGGTGCTGTAGATGAAGGTCCACAAGGGCGACACCGTGCTGGTGATCTCCGGCAAGGACAAGGGCGCCAAGGGCAAGGTCATCCAGGCCTTTCCGGATCGCAACCGGGTCCTGGTCGAGGGTGTGAACCGCATCAAGAAGCACACCGCCAACTCGGCGAATGAGCGCGGTGCATCCTCGGGCGGCATCGTGACCCAGGAGGCCGCGATCCACGTTTCCAACGTGATGGTCGTCGACTCCGACGGCAAGGCGACCCGCATCGGCTACCGCATTGACGAGAAGACCGGCAAGAAGGTCCGCATCTCCAAGCGCAACGGCAAGGACATCAAGGCATGACCACGGCAGAGAAGGTTCAGCCCCGGCTGAAGCAGCGCTACCGCAGCGAGATTCGCGACGCGCTCAACTCAGAGTTCAACTACGCCAACGTGATGCAGATCCCGGGCGTGGTCAAGGTGATCGTCAACATGGGCGTCGGCGACGCCGCCCGTGACGCCAAGCTGATCAACGGCGCGGTCAACGACCTCGCGCTGATCACCGGCCAGAAGCCGGAAATCCGCAAGGCGCGCAAGTCGATCGCACAGTTCAAGCTCCGCGAGGGTATGCCGATCGGCGCCCGGGTCACCCTGCGCGGTGACCGGATGTGGGAGTTCCTGGACCGCCTGGTCTCCATC
>JAHBAP020000416.1 GCA_018500005.2 Mycobacterium sp.
GCCCGGTTGGGTCATCGACGCGGTTCGTCCGGCGCCGAGGCGACGATCCACCGGACGACGAACCATGAACTGCGCTCCGGGGTGATCTGGGCGGTGGTGCGTGCCGTGGCCCACACCATAAAAGCCACCGGGGCAAGCGGCAGTGCCCCCAATTGTTGTCCTGCGATCGAGATGGGCACCTGGTGCACAGCCAGCCACAGACTCGCAACGGCCCCGAGGGTGCCGGTCAGGTCACTGTTGGCGACGACGAGTTGGACCAGCGTGATGGCCGCGAGGACGACGACGGCGACCAGCGACGGCCCGAACGCAACCCGTACCAAATCGCGCGGCTGCGGGGCACCGGGCGCCATCGGTGCCCTGCTCTGAGTCCTCGTCACTCGTCGGAGCGGTGTTGGGAAAAGCTAGCCGGAGGCGTCAGGGCTGGCTGGAGCCCGAAGCAGACCCAGACTCCTCCGCGGACGGATCCGCGGCCGGCGACGGCTGTTGACTCGCGTCCGCCGGCGGAGGGGTGTAGCTGGGAAACCCGGTCGGGGGGGTGTCGGGCGCGCTGGTGTCAGGCACGGTGTAGCCGCCGGCCGCCCCGGCGCCCGCGACGGGGTAACCCGGGTACTGGGCCGGGTAGCCGGGGCGCTGCTGCGGAGCCTGAACACCGGGGTAGTAGCCCCCGGGAGTGGGACCGTACTGGCCGTACTGGTCATATCGCGGCCTCGGGGCCGGGGCGGTGAGCACGCCGGTCTCGAAGAGTAGAGCGGTCACTGCGGCACCTGCTTGCAGCAGGGTGAACAGCAGCACCAGCCACAGCGCCCAGCCAACCGAGACACCGGAGGGCCGGTTGACGACCTGTCCGATGACCAGCAGCAGCCCCAACACCGCAGCCACCGCGACCACCGCGGTGTAGGACCGGGCCGCCCTCGGCAGCAGGCCGACGGCCGCAAGCAGTGCGGCGACCAGTGCGGCCACCGTCCAGTAGCTCAAGCCACTGGCGGTGAATTCGGCGCCGCCGAACGGCCCCATCTCGGCGTTGATGCTCAGCAATGGCCCGAAACTGGCCAGGTAGGCGCCCAGACCGAGGAGCACGATGCCGACGGTGAGGTAGGCAGGCGCCTTACCGGCGCCGGCCGTGGGTGCCGGACCGGCGGGCGCTCCGTAACCGCCGGGTTGCTGCGGTGCCGGATAGCCCGGATTGGCGGGCGGGTAGGTCATGGTCTCTCCTCAGGCTGAGGGACTCGACGTCCGGAGCCCACGCTAGCGCACAGCGCTGGACCGATGGCTGACCACACGCTTCCGCCGACACTGCTGTTATCAGTCTGGGTTCGGGGGTTGCCCGCCCGACCTAGAACACGTTCTAATTCTGCTCATGGATTACGGGCTCGTGCTGTTCACAAGCGACCGCGGCATCACGCCCGCCGCCGCCGCTCAACTCGCCGACGACCACGGCTTCACCACGTTCTACGTGCCTGAGCACACCCATATCCCGGTCAAGCGGGAGGCGGCGCACCCGACCACCGGCGGCGAGGCACTGCCCGACGACCGCTATATGAGGACGCTCGACCCGTGGGTGAGCCTGGCGACGGCCGCGGCGGTGACATCCCGGGTCAGGTTGTCGACAGCGGTCGCGCTGCCCGTGGAGCATGACCCGATCAGCCTGGCCAAGACCATTGCGACGCTGGACCACCTGTCGGGCGGCAGGGTCAGCGTTGGCGTGGGATTCGGTTGGAACACAGATGAATTGACCGATCACAATGTGCCGCCGGGCCGGCGGCGCACCATGCTGCGGGAGTACATCGAAGCTATGCGCGCGCTGTGGACGCAGGAGGAGGCCGCCTACGACGGTGAGTTCGTCAGTTTCGGACCTAGCTGGGCTTGGCCCAAGCCGGTCCAGTCGCATATCCCGGTGCTGGTCGGCGCGGCCGGCACCGAGAAGAATTTCAAGTGGATCGCCCGCAGTGCGGACGGCTGGATCACCACGCCGAGGGATTTCGACATCGACGGCCCGGTTCGGTTGCTGCAGGAAACCTGGGCCGACGCGGGGCGGGAAGGCGCTCCGCAGATCGTCGCGCTGGATTTCAAGCCGGTGCCGGAGAAGCTGGAGCACTGGGCTCAGATTGGGGTCACCGAGGTGCTGTTCGGGTTGCCGGACAAGTCAGTGGCGGAAGTGGGCGCCTACGTGGAACGGCTGGCCGGCAAGCTCGCCGCTCTGATCTGATGAGCGTCCCAGGGCCGGTCGGCCAGAGTGCCGCACCGGAGATCCAGCGCCTGAAGCCCAACGCGGTCGGACTGGTGAGCGTGCTGTTCATGGCGGTCGCGACCGCGGCCCCCATCACGGCCATGGTCGGCAATGTCCCCATCGCCGTCGGCTTCGGTAACGGCCCTTATGCGCCGGCCGGATATGTGGTCGCCACGATTGTGCTGACCCTCTTTTCAATCGGCTATGCGGCGATGAGCAGGCACATCACCTCGACCGGCGCGTTCTACGGCTACATCTCCCACGGACTCGGCCGCGCGGTGGGACTCGCCGCCGGTTTCCTGACCACCTTGGCCTACGTCGTGTTCGAGGCCGCCATCGTCGGCATCTTCGCCTTCTTCGCCAACGACACCTTCCGGTCGTTGTTCTCGATCGACGTGAGCTGGCTGGTGTTCGCGATCGCAATGCTGGCGGTCAACGCGGTGCTCACCTATTTCGACGTCAACCTTGCGGCCAAGGTGCTCGGCGCCTTCCTCGTCACCGAGATCGTGATGCTGTCATTGCTCGCCCTGTCGGTGTTGGTCACCGGCGGCGGCCCGCAAGGCTGGTCACCCGGTTCGCTCAATCCGCTCAATGCCTTTCACAACCTGTCCGGCAGCGTGGTGGGAGCCGACGGCAGCACCATCGCGGTGGCCGGATCCGCCGGAGTCGGCCTGTTCTTCGCCTTCTGGTCCTGGGTCGGATTCGAGTCCAGCGCCATGTACGGCGAAGAGTCGAAGAACCCCAAGAAGATCATTCCGATCGCCGTGATCAGCTCGGTCGTCGGCATCGGGATCTTCTACGTGCTGATCTCCTGGCTGGCGATCGTGGGCACCGGTCCGGCGAACGCGGTCGCGCTGGCTCAGGATCCCGCCACGGCCGGGGACATTTTCTTCGGCCCGGCCGGCGCGAATCTCGGAGCCTGGTCCGTGTGCCTGTTCAAGATCCTGCTGATGACCGGTTCGTTCGCCTGCGGCATGGCCTTCCACAATTGCGCGGCCCGATACATCTACGCGATCGGACGGGAGAACGTGATCCCCGGAATGCGCACCACTCTGGGCGCCACCCACGATCTGCACGGCTCCCCACACGTGGCGGGTTTCGTGCAGACCGCGATCGCGACCGCAATCGTGCTGTTCTTCTTCGTCACCGGCCGTGATCCGTATACGGGCCTCTACGGGCTGATGGCATTGCTGGGCACCACCGCCATCATGATCGTTCAGGCACTGGCCGCATTCTCCGTGATCGCCTACTTCCACATCGGCAGACATCACCCGGAGACGGCGAACTGGTTCCGGACCTTCCTGGCCCCACT
Source organism: Mycobacterium sp. (assembly GCA_018500005.2). GTDB lineage: Bacteria > Actinomycetota > Actinomycetes > Mycobacteriales > Mycobacteriaceae > Mycobacterium. The sequence continues at coordinate 3,540 of JAHBAP020000416.1, forward strand.
ACTCGGCGGACTGGGAATGCTGTACGTGATCTACCTATTGGCCAAGAACGCGTCGTTCGCCGCCGGAACGGCCGCGGGTGACTGGATCTTCGCCGCCATCCCCTATGTCGTGGGGACCATCGGGCTCAGCGGCCTGGTGCTGGCGGTCATCCTCAAATACGTCTCACCACAACGGTATTCGGAACTGGGCCGCATCGTTCTGGAAGACAGCCACGAGCGCTGAGTGCCCGCTGTGTCACCGCAGCGACGCGCGGTTGGTTCCGTCCGAAAGTGCGACGGTGATCCGCGCACCCAATGGATCCCCCTCGCTGAGCAGGGCGACCGTTTCGGGGTCGTCGCTGAGCGCCAGAAAGCGGCTGTCGTCTGCGTCCAGCCGACCGACGATGATCCCGGTACGTACCGGCCAGTCGTAGCGCACCGTGTAGGTCTCGATCGTCGCCGGACCGCTGGCCTGCTCGCTCACCGGAGCCGCGGGCCGGGCAACCACGTCGGCGCGCAGTTCAGCGCTGTTGTCCGGGGCCCATTCGGCCGCCTCAGCCGAATAGATCCCCACCGAGTACTTGTTCATGATCCCACCGTTCGCGGTCACCAGACCGAATTCCCCTGGGGCCGAGCGCATCCGGGCAACGGTTTCGGCGATGCCGTGCAGTGAGTAGCTGTTGCCGGGGCCGCCGAAGTAGGGCAGTCCGCCGGTGAGCGTCAGGCCGCGCGGATCATCGGTTCGTAGTCCGGTCCCGTCGCAGAAGTTGAAGACAGGAACCGGGAAGCAGCTGTAGAGGTCGAAGGTGGCGATCTCGTCCAGACCGACGCCGGCCACCCGCATCGCCTCCTGCACGGCAAGGGTTGACGCGGAGTTGTAGCTAAGGTCCTCACGGTCCAGGAACGGCTGGTCGACCATGTCGGCATGACCGCGCAGGTACACCCACTTGTCTTCGGGGACAGCGAGTTTGCGCGCCCGCTCCACCGACATCAGCAGTACGGCGGCACCTTGGTTCACCTGGTCGCGGGCGACCAGGAGCCGTGGATAGGGATCGCAGATCATCCGGTTGTCGGCGTCGACGGTCAGGATGTCCTCGATGGAGCGTTCCACCGGCGAGGCCGAGAACGGGTTGCGGGATGCCACCGCGGACATCGGGGCGAACAGCTGCGCCATCGCACGCCGATACTCGGCGACACCGAGGCCCACCCTGCCGCGGCGAGCGTTCTCCAGCAAGCCGTATTGCGCCGGTGCGCCGTGCATCCCATGGGAGACGGTGTATTCGGTGAACAGTCCCTCGTAGCCGAAGCCGCGGTCCTCGAGCGGGCCGTCCACCGTTTCGGAGTGGTCCGGTTTGTCGTCGCGCTTGCCGAAATAGCGGAGGGTGGAGCCGTTCTCCGAGCCGATCACCAGAACCACGTCGGCATCGCCGGCCGCGATGGCCGCGGCAAACTCGGTCACCGCGTGCTGCGGCCCCTGTCCGCCAATGGGTTCCAGCACCGCCCGGGCAGGTGATGCTCCGATGCGGTTGCATACCGACCGCGGGTAGTTCGTCGAACTCCCCAGCGGTGCGGGGCCGCGGCTGGAGATCTCGAACTGCCGGATACCCACGACCGTGTCGACGGCTCCGGCGACCGCGGTGACGTCGGCGCCGGTGTCCGCCAAGGCCGCCGCCGCGGCGGCCGCGGCAAGCTCGACCGACGACATTCCCCGGTAGCCCGGGTCGTCGATGCGCTCGGTGAACTGGCCGACGCCGACGATCACCGGCGTCCGGGAATCCGTCATCCCGCAACCCACTGCCCGAGCAGACACAAAAGGTCCCGACACGCCGAGCGTGTCGGGACCTTTGTGTCTGCTCGCGCGGGGAACGTCACAGGTTTTGGAGGATCTCCCGGGCCAGTTCCGCTGCTGCCGACGGCGTCTTGCCGACCTTCACCCCGGCGGCCTCGAGAGCCTCCTTCTTGGCCGCAGCGGTTCCAGACGAGCCCGACACGATGGCGCCGGCGTGGCCCATGGTCTTGCCCTCCGGTGCGGTGAAACCGGCGACGTAACCGACGACGGGTTTGGTGACGTTGGCCTTGATGTAGTCGGCCGCACGCTCCTCGGCGTCGCCGCCGATCTCGCCGATCATCACGATCAGCTTGGTCTCCGGATCCTTCTCGAAAGCCTCGATGGCGTCGATGTGGGTGGTGCCGATCACCGGGTCCCCACCGATGCCGATCGCGGTGGAGAAGCCGAAATCCCTTAGTTCGAACATCATTTGGTAGGTCAGCGTGCCGGACTTGGACACCAATCCGATCGGGCCCTTACCGGTGATGGTGGCCGGGGTGATGCCGACCAGTGCCTCGTCCGGGGTGATGATGCCGGGGCAGTTCGGCCCGATGATGCGGGTCTTGTTGCCGTGGTCGACGTTATAAGCCCACGCATAGGCGGTGTCCTGCACCGGGATTCCCTCGGTGATGACCACCAGCAGCGGAATTTCGGCGTCGATGGCCTCAACGATGGCGTCCTTGGCGAACTTCGGGGGCACGAATGCGATGGACACGTCCGCGCCGGTCTTCTCCATCGCCTCGGCGACCGACCCGAACACCGGGATCTCGATGTCCTCGCCCGCTTTGTTCTTGTGCGACACCGTCGTTCCGGCCTTGCGCGCGTTGACACCGCCGACGATCCGGGTGCCGGCCTTGAGCATCAGCGCGGTGTGCTTGGTGGCCTCACCCCCGGTGATGCCCTGGACGATGACCTTGGAATCCTTATTCAAGAAGATCGACATGACTTAGGCGTCCTTTCCGGCGGCATAGGCGAGTTCGGCGGCCTTGTCGGCACCGGCATCCATGGTGTCGGCCACAACGACCAAGGGGTGGTTGGCTTCGGCGAGGATGCGCCGGCCCTCTTCGACGTTGTTGCCGTCAAGTCGCACGACCAACGGCTTGTTGGCTTCCGAACCGAGCATCTGCAACGCCTTGACGATGCCCGAGGCGACAGCATCGCATGAGGTGATGCCGCCGAAGACGTTGACGAACACGCTTTTCACCTGGCTGTCGCCGAGGATGACGTCCAGACCCGCGGCCATCACCTCGGCCGAAGCGCCGCCGCCGATGTCGAGGAAGTTGGCCGGCTTGACGCCGCCGTGCTTCTCACCGGCGTAGGCCACCACGTCGAGGGTGGACATCACCAGGCCGGCACCGTTTCCGATCACGCCGACCTCGCCGTCGAGTTTGACGTAGTTAAGGTCGTGCGCCTTGGCCTTCAGTTCCAGCGGGTCGGTGGCTTCCTTGTCTTCGAACTGGGCGTGGTCGGGATGCCGGAAGTCGGCGTTGCCGTCCAGGGTGACCTTGCCGTCCAGGGCCAGGATCTGGTCGTCCGGAGTGCGCACCAGCGGGTTGACCTCCACCAGGGTGGCGTCCTCGCCGACGAAGACCTCCCACAGCTTGGCGATGGTGACGGCTGCGGCGTCGAGCACCTCGGCGGGCAGATGCCCCTTCTCCGCGATTTCCCGGGCGAAGGCGACGTCGACGCCCTTGACTGCGTCAACGGGGACCTTCGCGAGGCGGTCGGGCTTGGTGGCGGCCACCTCCTCGATGTCCATACCGC
>JAHBAP020000295.1 GCA_018500005.2 Mycobacterium sp.
GGGCCGTAGTAGACGTTGCCGCACCGCAGCCCGTCGGGGACGTCGACGGCCATGGTGTAGGTGCCGCCGGACTGGTGCGCCTGGGCGTACCACTGGAACGCCTTGGCGATCGGCATCGGATTGGCCGAGACGTTGGCGCACACGTCCACGCTGTCCGGCGGGTTGCACGACGTGAAGGTGAAGATCCAGGTGTGGAAGTCGTAACGGCCGTCGATGTAGGCGTTGTAGTGGCCGGCCGTCAGGCCCGCACTCGCGGGGGCCGCGGACAGCATTGCCGCGCCGCCTAGAGCGGCCGCCAGGGCGCCGCGGAAAATTCGTCGCACAACAAAAACTTAGGGCCAACAACCCCGGTGTTCCAAGGGTTACGATCCGCCGGTGTCGAACTCCGTCCACCCGTCGTTGCGGGCCGGGATGGTGGTGGGCGCTCTGGGAGTGGTGTTCGGCGATATCGGCACCAGCCCGATCTACACCCTGCAGACGTTGTTCAACCCCGGCGATCCGCACCCGGTGCCGATCACCATCGACAACGTCTACGGGGTGGTGTCGCTGGTCTTCTGGTCGGTGATGATGATCGTCACGCTGACCTACGTGACCCTGGTGATGCGCGCCGACAACGACGGCGAGGGCGGCGTGATGGCGTTGATCACTCTGGTGCGCCGGATCGGTGACAAGTCCAGTCCGCGGCTTGTCGCCGCGCTGTCCACCCTCGGAATCCTAGGTGCGGCACTGTTTTTCGGCGACAGCATGATCACCCCGGCGATCTCGGTGCTATCGGCGGTCGAGGGCGTCAAGACCGTCGATCCGGAACTCGCCGAATGGGTGGTGCCCATCACGGCGGTGATCATTTCCGCGCTGTTCGCGGTGCAACGCCACGGGACGGCCACGGTGGGCCGGTTCTTCGGCCCGGTGATGATCGTGTGGTTCGTGGTGATCGGCGTCTGCGGGGTCCGCGGTATCGTCCAGCATCCGCAGATTCTGCGGGCGCTGTCACCGTTCTATGCGATCGAGTTCATGACCGGTCACTTCCACATCGCCTTCTTCGCCCTGGCCGCGGTGGTGCTGGCCGTCACCGGCGCCGAGGCGTTGTACGCCGACATGGGCCACTTCGGTCGAGCGCCGATCACCCTGGCGTGGCTTGGTCTGGTGCTGCCCGCACTGGTGCTCAATTACTTCGGTCAGGGCGCGCTACTGCTCGGCGACCAGAGCGTGGTCAACGCGCCGTTCTTTCTTCTGGTTCCGGACGCGGCGATGATTCCGATGGTCGCGCTGTCCACGGCGGCCACGGTGATCGCGTCGCAGGCGGTGATCACCGGCGCCTACTCGGTGGCCGCGCAGGCGGCCCAGATCGGGTACCTGCCGCGGATGCGGGTCTCGCACACCTCGGCCACCTCGATCGGCCAGATCTACGTGCCGTGGATCAACGGCGTGCTGTGGGTGGCGGTGGTGATCCTGGTCTTCGCATTCCGCAGTTCGGCGGCGTTGGGCTACGCCTACGGCATGGCGGTCACCGGCACCATCACCATCACCACGGTGCTGTTCCTCTATGTCGCGCACGCCCGCTGGCACGCTCCGCTATGGCTGCTGATTCCCGGTGGCGCGGCCCTGCTCACCGTCGACCTGATGTTCCTGGCCGCCAACCTGACCAAACTGGTCCACGGCGCGTGGCTCCCGCTGCTGATCGGACTGGTGGCTTTCATCGTGATGACCACCTGGCGGCGGGGCCACGATCTCGTCGTCGGTGCTCGCAGGAAGGCTTCCGGCCCGTTGCAGGGTTTCGTCGACGATCTGGCCACCCACGCCCCCGGGCTGGCCCGCCTGCCGGGCACGACGGTCTTCCTCAACCGGGGCTCCGAGACCACCCCGCTGTCCATGCGCACCAATGTCGACCGGTTGCATGTACTCCAGGAGAAGGTGTTCATCGTCTCGGTGGAGACCCTGCCGGTACCGCGGGTCCCGGATGACGAAAGGGTCAGTGTGCAACACGTTGGGGCCGACGGAATCTATTTCGTTGCAGCACATTTCGGCTACATGGAACGGCCCGACGTGCCCGCCGCGCTTCGGTTGGTGGACCCCGCGTCGACCGGGGGGCCGATCGACCTCGACAACGCCTCGTACTTCTTGTCCGAGGTTGACGTGAGCGCGGGTCCGGAGCCGACGATGGCGGCCTGGCGCAAGCGGCTGTTCATGGCCATCTCGCGGTTGACCTCCGATGCCGACTACTTCGGTCTACCACTGGACCGCACCGTCACCATCGGTGCGCGGATCCAGATCTAGGCTGAGTGGATGACGAAGACGACGTGCGCGATCGTCGGTGGGGGACCGGCCGGAATGGTGCTCGGCCTGCTGCTGGCCCGGGCCGGCGTCGAGGTCACCCTGCTGGAGAAACACGCCGACTTTCTGCGCGACTTCCGCGGTGACACAGTGCATCCCAGCACCCTGCGGCTTCTCGATGAGCTCGGTCTGTGGGATCGGTTCGCCGAACTTCCGCAGAGCCGGATCGACCACCTCGGCTTCGATGCAGACGGGCAGGAACTGACGCTCGTCGACTTCCGTCGCCTGCGCAGCCAGCCGCACCCCTACATCGCGATGGTTCCGCAGTGGGACCTGCTCAACTTACTGGCTGAGGCCGCCGAGGCCGAGCCGACGTTCACCCTGCTGCTGGAGCACGAGGTCACCGGAGTGCTGCGGGACGGCGCACGAACCACGGGGGTGCGGTACATCTCCCCGGCCGGGCCGGGTGAATTGCCGGCCGAGCTCACGGTGGCCTGCGACGGTCGTGGGTCGACGGTGCGGGCGGCCTCGGGCTTGCCGATCCAGGAGTGGCCGGTGCCGTTCGACGTGTGGTGGTTCCGGCTGCCGCGCGGCGGCAGCGCCGAGTACTCGTTGATTCCGCGGACCGGCCCCGGCCGGCTGCTGATCATGATCCCGCGGGAGGGCTACTTCCAGATCGGCTACCTGATCCCCAAGGGCAGCGATGCGCAGTTGCGCGCCCGTGGACTGGAAGCCTTCAAGGCCGAGGTGGCAGCGTTGGCGCCGGAGGCCGACGTCTCCGAACTCAGTTCCTGGGATGACGTCAAACTCCTCGACGTGAAACTCAACCGGCTCAAGCGCTGGCATAGCGAGGGGTTGCTGTGTATCGGCGACGCCGCCCATGCGATGTCGCCGATGGGCGGAGTCGGGATCAACCTGGCTGTGCAGGACGCCGTCGGTGCCGCCACGCTATTGGCCGGGCCGCTGCGCCGTGGCGCAGTGACCGATGCAGACCTGGCCGCAGTGCGTCGACGGCGGCTCCCCGCGACGGTGATCACCCAGGCGATCCAGCGAGTGTTGCACCGGGCGCTGGTTGTTCCGGTCTTCCGCGGTGCCCAGCCGGAGCCGCCGGCGGCCTTCGCGACACTGCTGCGGAAGCTGCCCGGGCTGTCGGTGATCCCCGCCCGCATCATCGGGGTCGGCGTCCGACCCGAACGGGCGCCCGCCTTCGCCCGTCGATGACGGGCACCGGACTGCGGCTGGGTCTGCGCCCCAACCTCTTTCAGTTCTGTCTGCTCGTCGCGGTCAACGCGTTGGTGGGCGGCATGGTGGGCCAGGAGCAGACGGTGCTGCCATTGCTGGCCACCGAGGTGTTCGGCCTGACCGGCTACACCGTCCTGCTGACTTATGTGTTCGCGTTCGGAATCACCAAGGCGTTGACCAATTATCTGGCCGGCACCTGGTCGGACCGGTTCGGGCGCAAGCCGGTGCTGGTGGTCGGCTGGCTGATCGCGATCCCGGTGCCCTTGCTGTTGATCTGGGCGCCGAACTGGGGGTGGGTGGTGGCCGCCAATGTGCTGCTCGGCATCAACCAGGGGCTGACCTGGTCGACGACGGTGGTGATGAAAATCGACCTCGTCGGCCCGAAACAGCGCGGTCTGGCGATGGGCCTCAACGAAGCCGCGGGCTATGGGGCGGTGGCGATCACCGCCTGGCTGGCCGGTTACCTGGCCGTGCATCACGGTCTGCGGCCGGCGCCGTTTCTGCTCGGGCTGAGCTACGCGCTGGTCGGACTGGCGCTGTCAGTCGGGCTGGTGCGGGAGACCCGCGAGTACGCGCGGTTGGAGGCCGCCGGCCATTCCGCCGGGGACGCCGCCGAGGCAACCTGGTCTGACCGGGAGATCCTCCGGCGCACCAGTTTCACCGAACCGGCGTTGTCCTCGGCCTGCCAGGCCGGGCTGGTGAACAACCTCAACTTCGGATTGTCGTGGGGACTGTTCCCGTTGCTGTTCGCGACGGCCGGTTTGGCGGTCGACCGGATCGGCCTGCTGGTCGCGGTGTATCCCGCGGTGTGGGGTGTCACCCAGATCCTGACCGGCGCACTGTCGGACCGCTGGGGTCGTAAGCATCTCATCACCGCCGGCATGCTGACCCAGGCCGTCGGGTTGGCGTTGATCGCGACCGGCCGGGACTTCGGCTCCTGGCTGGCGGCCGGCGCCCTGCTGGGTGCCGGTACCGCGATGGTCTACCCGACGCTGCTGGCCGTTATCGGAGATGTAGCCCACCCGTTGTGGCGGGCGCGGTCGGTCGGCGTTTACCGGTTGTGGCGGGACAGCGGGTACGCGGTCGGCGCGGTGGTCGGGGGAGTGGCCGCCGACCTGTGGGGTCTGCGGGCGGCGGTATGGGCTGCGACAGCGATCACCGCACTGTCGGCGGCCGCGGTCGCCGCGCGGATGTATGAGACGCATCCCAGGGATGTCCACTGATCGGGGGACGGCGGCTTCCCCCGGGTGGAGGTCCGATCGGCTGACGGATAGCGGAATGGCCGCGTCACAGGATCGATCTGTAACGGGTTCCCCAACCGGAGGGATCCGGTAAGCGGAAGAGGTTCGACGATGAGCACGAAAGCGACACAGCGGGCAGGACTTCTCACCACCATCGTCACGGCCGGCGCGCTCGCCTTGGGCATCGCCTCCGCCCCCGCGGCCAATGCCGCCGATGGCTGCGCCCAGGGCTATAGCCCGAATGGCGGTGTCTGCCTGGTGAACGCGCCCGGACCGTGGGCTAAACCCGACCCCGACAACCCCCAGTGCTGGTTCCAGAGTGATGGCCTGAAGCGCTGCTACCCGGGGGCCGACGTCTTCAAGTGATCGCGGGGGACTGGCGTGGCCCGTTCACCGGGCAGTCACGGTGAATCCGGCCAGCCAGTCCTCGTGCATCTCTCCGTTGATCGTCACCCGCCACTGGTAGCGCTGACCCACGGCGAGATTCAGCGGCGGCACGATGGCGATGAACGGGATGGTCACCGGGGTGCCCTCCGGGTGGACCGGGTGACGCTGGGCGCGAATGGTGCTCTCCTCGGTCTGGGTCACCCGGTTGCCATCGCCGTCGACCAGTTCAGCGCGGATCGGGATGCGGCGGCCTATCTCTGACCAGTCCACCTCGGCCAGGACGATCAGCGCATGCTGCTGTGTCGGGGTGGTGCAGGTGGTCCAGCCCAGGCCCAGCGCGTGCAGCGTGCCACCCTTGTCGAGATGCCCGCTGTGGGCGAGTAACACCTTGGCCCTCATCGGAATTCGCTGTGCAGACTCTTCTTGTCGACCTTCTCGGTGCCGACGGTGGGCAGCGGTTCGGCGCGGATTCTCCAGCGGGTCGGGATGGCGAAGTACGCGACCTCGTCGGCCATGTGCGCGGCGAGGTCGTCCTCGGTCGGTGGGCGGCCGCCGGCCCGGTAGACGACGACGGCGGCGAGTTCTTCGCCGAGGTCCGGATGCGGCAGACCGATCGCGGCGGCCTCGACCACGTCGGGATGCCGCAGCAGTGCCGCCTCCACGTGCGGGCAGGCGATGTTCTCCCCGCCGCGGATCACCATGTCCTTGCTGCGACCGTCGATGAACAGATAGCCGTCCTGGTTGAGGTGGCCGAGATCCCCGGTGTGCAGCCATCCCTCGGAATCGAGGGTCCCGTCCTCGACTCCGACGTAGCCGAGCATGACGGTGGGGCTTCTGACCACGATCTCGCCGCTGCCGCCGGTGTCGGGCCGGGCGATCCGTAACTCCACGGTGGGCAGTGCCCGGCCCACGGTCTTGGGGTAGCGCTGCAGGTCCGCTCCGGTTGCGACGGTGAAGAATCCGCCTCCTTCGGTCATGCCCCACATGTTGACCATGCCGCGGCCTTGGAGTTGGGGCAGACGGCGGGCGAGCCGTTCGAGCAGCACCGGCGGTACGGGTGCCCCACCGAGCGGGAAGGACCGCAGGCTGGACAGATCGCGGGAGTCGAAGTCGGGATGCTCCAACAGTCGGGCCGCCATGGTCGGGACCGCGCCCCAGCGTTGGATGCGTTCGGACTCGATCAGCTCGAGCACCTGACCGGGTTCGAACCGGCCGGTGTTGAAGACGATCCGGCCGCCGGTGATGGTTTGGGTGATCAGGGTGGCGAAGGCACCGATGTGGAACAGCGGTGTCGAGATCAGATTCACCGGTTGCGGTCCATCGGCGATCAGGTGCGGCAGTTGGCGGGACCGGGCCAGGACGTTCTGCTGGTTGGCCACCACCGAACGGAATGGGAGTTCGACTGCCTTGGGCATGCCGGTGCTTCCGGAGGTGAACAGGATGACCGCCGGGTCCTCCTCCGTCACCGGGCCGGGGATGTCGGGGAACGCCGTGCCGGCGACGGTGAAGCAGTCTCGCAGTCCGGCGATGTCGAACCCCTCGGCTCCCGGTGCGTCCGTGACGACCGCCCGCGGCGCCAGGAGGCCGGCCGCGTGTTCGGTCTCCCGTTGGCTCCACCACCGATTACCCAGTACGGGCACCGCACCCAGCGACCAGATGGTCCAGAGGGTCAGTACCCAGTCGGGGGAGTTATAGGCCAGCAGCAGCACCCGGTCACCGGGCTGGATTCCCAACGGCTGCAGGGCTTTCCGCGCACCGGGCAGGGCGGAGAAGAACTGGCCGAAGCTGATCCGCCGGTCACCCTGCACCAGGAAGGTCCGGTCGGCCCAGCGGTCGACGCCGGTCAGCAGTTCGGCGAAGGTACGGGGCCGCTGCGTGAAGAGCAGACCGGGATGGCCGCCGTAGCTACCATCGCCGACTTCATCACCCCACGGCGACTGCACACCGCAGATCCTATGCGGGGGCAAGCGCTTCGATACGCGCCGGGACGTGCTTGTGCCAGGGGGTGCCGGCGTAGGCGTCTCGCCAGTCGCTGGAGGTCAGCTCATTCGGCGCCACCCCGGGGACCTCGCGCCGGCCGTCCGCGGCGATGAAGTCCACCCCGAAGCCGTTGGGCAGTGCCGCGTGCCCGGCCTGCATCGCCTCGCTGATCTCCACCACCGCCTCGGCGGTGCCCGCGGCGGTGGTGATCCGTGCCCGGCCGCCCGGTGCGAGGCCGAGGGTCGCGGCATCCTGCACGCTCACCCGCAGGGCGCCCTCGGCGTCGCGGGTGCGCCACTGGGGATTGCGCAGAATGTCGTTGGCGGTGAACGCGCGTCGCTCACCGGCCGACAGCACGATCGGAAACTCCGCGCTGGTCAGACCGGGCCGGGCGTCCCGCAACGCGCGCAGGTCGGCCAGCAATTCCGGGATCGGCAGGACGAACTTGCGATCCGGGTGCCCGATCAGTGCCCAGTCGTCGACGTACTCGTGCTCGGTGAACGTCAGCCCGGACTCGCTGGTCAGGATTGCCTGGAACAAGGCGTTGCCGTCCGCGTGACCGGCCCGGCGAACGGCGTCGGGATAGGTCATCATCGCCTTCTGCGCCAGTCCCCACAGCGCGGCCGCGCCGGAAAGCCCCTCGGGCAGTGTCGGTCCGAGCGTCTCGTAGAGCACGAACGGCAGTGTCTTGTTCAGCGCGGGGTTGGCGCTGACCGCGGTAAAGAACGCCGCCAGGTAGGTATCGAGGCCCTCGGTGGCGGCCGCCCGCAACGGCTCCAACTCCGCCTCGCTCACGACGTCGAGCGCCCGCATCAGCCGCGCCCAGATCTCGGGCTCGGGAAGCGTGCCCTCCAACGGCTCGAACAACCGATGCCGAAGGTGAAAGGTGTTGTGCGGGAACTCCAGATTGAAGAAGGTGGCCTCGCACTTCTCGAACTGGTTGGCCGCGGGCAGCACGTAATGCGCCAGGCGTGCGGTCTCGGTCAGCGTCACGTCGACGACCACGAGAAGTTCCAGCGCCTCGAAGGCCGCCCGACAGGCTGCGGAGTCGGCGATCGAGTGGGCGGGGTTGGAACTCTCGACGATCATCGCCCGGAACCGGTCGGGATGGTCGGTGCGGATCTCCTGGGGGATGGCGTTGGACGGCACCAGACCCGCGACGATCGGCGCGCCGGTGACCGGGGTGCGGCCGACCCCGGAACTGCTGGTCGAGATCAGCGGCCCGAACATCGAATGCAGATGCTGACTGCCTTTCTTCGCGAAGTTGCCGGTGAGGATCCACAGCATCTTGTTCAGGTAGGAGCACAGCGTGCTGTTCGGCGCCTGCTGGATGCCGAGGTCCTCGAAGACCGCGACGGTTCCGGCGCCGGCGATGCGGCGCACGGCGGACCGCAGCAGATCCTCGTCGACCCCGCAGCGCTGGGCGTAGTCGGCGACCGGGACCTCGCGCAGTGCGTCTCGCACTTCGTCGGCGCCGTGGGTGTGTTCGGCGAGAAAGGTTTCGTCGCAGAGGTTTTCCTGCACCAGAACGGCGGCCATCGCGGCCAGGCACCAGGCGTCGGTGCCGGGCTTGACCCGAAGGTGGAAGTCGGCCATCTGCGCGGTGTCGGTGAGCACCGGGTCGATGACGACCATGGAACGGGCCGGATCCTTGGCGATCTCGTTGAGCACCGTGCGAGCCCGCGGGAAGCTCTGCGACATCCACGGGTTCTTGCCGACGAACACCGACACCTCGGCGTGTTCGAACTCGCCCCGGGTGTGGCCGCCGTAGAGGTGGGCGTCCACCCAGAACTCGCCGGTCTTCTCCTGGGCCAGTGCGTTGGATCGGTAGCGCGAGCCGAGCGTCTTGAGGAATGCGCCACTGTAGGCCCCGCCGAGGTGGTTCCCTTGACCGCCGCCGCCGTAGTAGAAGATCTTGTCCCCGCCGTGCTCGTCGGCGATCCGGCGGAAGCCCTCGGCGACTTCGGAAATCGCAGTGTCCCAGTCGATCTCCTCATAGGTGCCGTCGGGTCTGCGGCGCAACGGAGTCCGCAGCCGGTTGGGGTTGCTCTGGTAGTAGTGCAACCGCAGCGCCTTGTTGCAGGTGTAGCCCTGCGAGGCCGGGTGCTCCTTGTCGCCGCGGATCTTGGTGATGCGGCGCACCCCCTCCGCTTCGCTGGTCTGCACGACGATGCCGCAGTTGCACTCGCACAGAATGCAGGCGGTGGGCTTCCAGTCGGTCATCTCAGGACTTCCTCTCCGTCGCGGCTTTGAGTACCCCGCGAAGTTGTCGGTGCACGGCGTCCAGTGGCGCGACGTCCCGGGCCGCCCGGGCCAGCACCAGGGCGCCCTCCAGTGCGGCGAGCACCAGGGCAGCCAGTTCGTTCGCCTGCTTGCGGGGTACTCCGTCGCCGACCAATCGTGTGGTGATCAACTCCCGCCAGCGGTCGAACGCTGCGGCGGCGTGTTCGACCGGCTCGTCGCTCGCATCGGGGTCGCCGGCCTCGACGGCGACCGCCAGCACCGGGCAGCCCGCGCGGTAGTCGCTTTGCAGCAGGCCCTCGCGGTAGAACCGCACCGCGGTGTCGAGCATCTGCGCGCCGGTCTTGGCCTGCACGATCGCAGCGGTGACGTAATCGGCCGCGTAATCGACGGCCTCGCAGAGCAATTGGGTGCGTCCACCGGGGAAGTAGTGATAGGCCGATCCACGGGGCGCGCCACTGTGCGCCAGTACGTCGCCGATGGCCGTCGGGCGGGCTCCCCGCTCGCGGATGAGCAACGCCGCAGAGGCGATCATGCGGTCCCGGTGGCCGGCCATGTATGTATGCAACCATACATAACGCTTCCGCGCGAGCAGACGCTAACGACCCGTAACGGGCGGCGTGTCGGGGTCCTTTACGTCTGCTCGGCGTGGGGCGCTGCGGTGACGACCGACTTGGCCCAGCGGTAGTCGGCCTTGCCGGCGGGGGAGCGCACCACCTTGTCGACCCGGATGAATGCCTTGGGGACCTTGTAGTCGGCAATGTGGGCGCGGCAGGCATCGGCGAGTTCGGCGTCGGTGGCCGACTTGCCCTCGGCGAGTTGCACGATCGCGACGACCTCGTTGCCCCATCGCTCGGACGGCCGGCCCGCCACCGTGACGTCGTAGACGGCCGGATGACTGGCGACCGCACGCTCGACCTCCTCGGCGAAGATCTTCTCCCCGCCGGAGTTGATGGTCACGGAGTCGCGGCCGAGCAGTTCGATGCGGCCGTCGGCCAGGATGCGGGCCTTGTCGCCGGGGATGGACCAGCGGACCCCACCGATGGTGGGGAAGGTGCGGGCGGTCTTCTCGGCATCGCCGAGATAGCCCAGCGGCACGAAGACTTTGCGCGCAAGCCAGCCGTCGCCCTCGCCGGGTTCCAGAACCCGGGTGAAATCGGCCGAGACCACGGTGGTGTCGTCCAGCGGGGTGAAGGTCGCCGCAGCCGTCTCGGCGCCCTTGGTGGCGATGGTTGTCATCTGCGCGCCGGACTCCGAGGCCCCGACGGCGTCCATGATCATCAGGTTGGGCACGGCTGCCAGCAGTCGGTCCCGCACCGTCGGGGACAGCGGGGCTCCGCCGTTGGTGACGGCCATCAGGCTGGACAGGTCGTAGTCACCGGTCTCGATCGCGTCCACCAACGGCCGGGCCATCGCGTCGCCGACGACCGGGATGCCCAGCACCCGTTCGCGTTCCACCAGTCGCAGGACGGCGTCGGCGTCGAGGCGAACGACGTTGTCCGGCAGCGCGATCCAGCCGCCGGTGCTGATCGTGTTGAAAACGCCCCACTGGGCGGCACCGTGCATCAGCGGTGGGATCAGCAGCATCGACCTGAACCCGCCCTGGGCGCGCACCTGGACGGCCAGATCGTCGTAGCTGTTGAGCGGTTCGCCGCCCGCCATGAACGGCCGACCGCCCATCGCGGACATGAAGATGTCGTGCTGTCGCCACAGAACACCCTTGGGCATACCGGTGGTGCCGCCGGTGTAGAGGATGTAGAGGTCGTCGCCGCTGGGTTCCGGCATGCCCCACTCGGGCGCCGGGGTGTTCACGATCGACTCGTAGTCCACCGCGTCGGGCAGCAGTTCGTTGCCGGAGTCGTCGGCGACCTGGATGAGCACCTGAAGTTCGGGTAGCCGACCGCGAATGGACTGCACGTGCGGGGCGAACTCGGCCGCGTAGACCAGGGCCTTGGCCTTGGCGTCGGCCAGCAGATAGAGCAGTTCCTCTTCGACGTAGCGGAAGTTCACGTTGAACGGCGCGACGCGGGCGCGGTAGCCGGCCACCATCGCCTCGAGGTACTCGTTGCCATTGCGCAGGTACAGGCCCATGTGGTCCTGGCCGGACTGATGGTTCTGCAATTGGTTGCGCTCGATGTGGGAGCCCAGGCCGCGGGCGGCCAGATAGTGTGCGACGCCGTCGATGCGGGCGTCCATCTGGGCGTAGGTCAGCCGTTTGTCCCGCCAGATCAGCACCTGCTTGTCGGGAATCGTCTGGGCGACGGTGTGGAACACGGTGGACAGGTCGAAGCAGGCTGCTGACATGGCCACACTCTATGCGCCGCCTTCGCCGGCCCGGCCGGAAAGAGTGTTCCGCCGGGCCGGCGTCGGATGGCGGTCAGTCCCGGCGGACGAACAGCGCCAGGACCGCGCCGAGGGCCGCCGCGGCCGCGCCGGCCTCCATCGCCAGGTGCAGTCCGGCCATGAACGCGTCGTGGCTGCCGAGGGTGATCGCCTCGGCCAGCGGGGCCGGAGCGCCCGGGAGCGACGGCGCCACACCCTTGGACACCAACTCACCTGCAGCCGAGAGCTTTTCGGCGACCTCTACGGGCACGCCGTTATCGCCGAGGCTGTCCACCAGGGTCGAGCCCACCTTGCTGGACAGCACCGAACCGAGGATGGTCGTTCCCAGCACCGCCCCGAGTTGCACCGAGGTGCTCTGCAGACCGCCGGCCACCCCGGCGTCGTCGACCGGGGCGTTGCCCACGATCGCCTCCGAGCTCGCGGTCAGCACCAGGCCGATGCCGGTGCCGAGCAGCGCGAAGGCCGGCCAGATCGCGTCGTAGCCGGAGTCCGCGGACAGCCCGCTCAGCAGAACCAGGCCGCTGGCGGCCGCCACCAGGCCGCCGACCATGGCGGGGCGCGGGCCGAACTTCTCCGTCAGCACGCCCGACAGCGGCGCCGCTATCACCATGGCCGCCGACAGCGGCAGGGTCCGGACGCCGGTTTGCAGGGGGCTCCAGCCCTGGAGGTTCTGCAGGAACAGGGTCATGAAGAACAACGCACCGAACAGGGCGAAAAAGTTGACGGTGACCACCGCCGCCCCGATCGACAGTGAACGGTTGGCGAACAGCCGCAGCGGCAGCAGCGGCTCGGCCGCGTTTCGTTCGATGACGACGAAGCCGCCGAGCACCAGCGCGCCGCTGAGCAGGACGCCCAGGGTCTGCGGGTCCAACCAGCCCCACTCGGGCGCCTTGACGAGACCGAAGACGAGCAGGGACAGGCCGCCGGACAGGGCCAGGATCCCCGCGACGTCGAGGTGCCGGCTGTCCTCACCGTGGCTTTCGACGATGGCGGCCGCGCCGAGCAGTACGGCGACCACTGCGATCGGGACGTTGATGTAGAACACCGATTCCCAGCTGAAGTGTTCGACGAGCAGGCCGCCCAGGATCGGGCCGGCGGCCACCGAGACACCCGAGGCCGCACCCCAGATGCCGATCGCGGTATTGAGTTCGTGCGGGCGGAACGCGTTGCGGATGATCGCCAGCGTGCTGGGCATCAGCAGCGCGCCGAACACACCTTGCAGTGCACGCAGGGCGATGACGCCGCTGACCGAGCCGATCAGACCGATGCCGACCGATGTCACCGCGAAGCCGACCACGCCGATCAGGAACATCCGGCGCCGGCCGAACATGTCGCCGAGCTTGCCGCCGAAGATCAGCAGCGAGGCCAGCGCGAGCAGGTAGGAGTCGGTGATCCACTGCAGATCCGACAGTGAGGCGTTGAGGTCGGCGGCGATTCGCGGGTTGGCGATCGCGACCACCGAGGCGTCCAGGCCCACCATGATGACGCCCACCGACACCGCGGCGAGAATCCACCACGGATTGCCGTGCAGAGCGGATCCGCGCGCGTGCCGCGGGCCGGACCGCCGGGGGACCGGCTGCTCAAGTGTGGTGATTGACATGTCGTCACTTCCTTTCGTAAGTGGAGGTATGCCACCACTTCCTTGGCGACCGTACTCCTAACCGGTGGTGTGCCTCCACTTTTGTGGGTACCGTGGGAGCGTGATTCCGGACGCAGCCCCGGGCCCGGAGCGATCCAGGCCACTGCGGGCTGATGCCGAGCGAAATCGGGAGCGGATCCTCGCGGCGGCGTCCGAGCTGTTCGCCGAGCGGGGACTGACCGTGCCATTGGAGGAGGTCGCGCGGGCTGCCGAGGTGGGTGTGGCGACCCTCTACCGCCGGTTTCCCACCCGTACCGATCTGGCGATTGCGGTATTCGAACGCAATATGGCCGCGTACTCCGATGTGGTGGACAGGGCGCTGGCCCAGCGGTCGGCGGCCGACGGTTTCCGGCAGCTGATCGTCGACCTGTGCGCGCTGCAAGCCTCCGACCCCGGCCGCCGGGCGCTGTTCACCACCGCGTTCCCGGCCAGTTCACTGGTCGAACGGACGGTGTCCGACGCCGTCGAGAAAGTGCGGGAATTGGTCGAACGGGCTCAGCGGGAGGGTGCTGTACGCCCGGACGTCGGGGTCGGCGACGTGGTGGTGATGTTGCTCGCCAACGCCGGGGTGCTGGAAGCCACCCACGCGCACGCGCCCGGCGCGTGGCGACGGTTCGCCGCCCTGATGCTCGATGCGCTCTGCGGCGGCCCGGACACCGACTTGCCCCCGCCGACCCCGCCGGAGGACCTCCGGCGCTCGATCGCCATGCTGACACAGGACGCACGCACCCAATCGCCGACCGCGAGGAGCACCCGATGAGTAAGGCCCGGATCGACTTTCCGTCCCGCATCGGCGTCTGGTGGGCCAGCGACACCTGGCCGATGCCGGCCGCCCAGGAGGTGGCACGCGATATCGAGACGATGGGGTACGGGTCGCTGTTCCTGCCGGAGATCGGCTTCAAGGATGCGCTCATCGAGTCGGCGGCCTTTCTGGAGGCCACCGATCGGCTGGTGGTCGGCACCGGGATCGCCAACATCCACGCCCGGATCCCGGAGACCGCCGAGGCGGCCGGACGCACGCTGACCGCGCTGCACCCCGGCCGGTTCGTGCTGGGCCTGGGCGTCAGCCACGGACCCCTGGTGCAGCGGTTCGGGGTCACCTACGACAAGCCGCTGGCAACCATGCGCGACTACCTGGCGCGGATGGCGGCGCTGCCGGAGGTCATCGAGCCGGGTTCGGGCCGGCCCACCCGGCTGCTCGCGGCCCTGGGCCCCAAGATGATCGAACTGTCGGGCACCGACGCCGACGGCGCGCACCCGTACCTGGCGACCCCGGCGCACACCGCGACGGCACGGGAGATCCTGGGCCCGGACAAGTGGGTGGTTCCCGAGCAGGCGGTGGTGTTCGGTGGATCCCAGAACATCACCGACGAGGAGCAACTGCGCAGGGCGCATCTGCATCTGCAGATCTATTCCGGTCTGCCGAACTACCGAAATTCGTGGAAGCGGTTGGGGTTCGACGAGTCCGACTTCGTGCCGGGCGGGTCGGAGAAACTGGCCCGCGGCGTCGTCGGGATGGGCTCTGTCGAGCAGGCCGCCGCGTCGGTCACCGCGCACCTCGACGCCGGCGCCGACCACGTGCTGGTGCAGGTCCTCGGCGACGGCAACCCGGCCTCGGATCCGCGGCCGGCGCTGCGTGAGCTGGCCGAGGTGTTCGGGCTCAGCCCGGCGAGCTGAGTCCTAGCGCTTGAACCAGGCCTTCAGCGTGGCGGGCTCGCGGGTGTAGGACTCGTAGATCTCGTCGTGGAAGAGCGTCGCGCCGCTCAACTGGCTGTCGCCCTCCCATACCGCGCGAATCCGCACCGTTCCGCGGTAGAAGTTGTCGTGGCGCCCCTCGCCGCTCACCCGCCGCTGCCAATCCCGCTCTTCGGCAAGCTCGGCTGCCGTCTGGCGCTCATCGGTCGCAGTCGTCATAACCAGCAGGGTACTAGGTTGAAACCCATGTCCGGCCAGCGCGTCGAGGTCCGCATCCCCTCCCACGGTGAACAGCTGGCCGCCTACCTGTACCGCCCGGACGTCCCCGGGCCGGTGCCGTGTGTGGTCATGGCCCACGGTTTCTCCGGCACTCGCGACGACGCGCTGCCCGGCTATGCCGAGGCATTCTGCGACGCCGGGTTCGCGGTGGTGCTCTTCGACTACCGGCATTTCGGTGCTTCCACCGGCGAGCCACGGCAACTGCTCGACATCGCCCGCCAGCAGGACGACTACCGGGCGGTCGTCGACTGGGCCCGCGGCGCCGACGGCGTCGACCCCGATCGCATCGTGCTGTGGGGGTCATCGTTCAGCGGCGGCCACGTGATCGTGGTGGCAGCGGGTGACCCGCGCATCGCCGCGGTCATCTCGCAGGCCCCCTACACCGACAGCGTGCCGGTGATCCGCCGGATGCCCCCGCTCAATCTGGTGCGGGCGATCGTCGCCGCGGTGCGCGATCGGGCCGGCGCCGCGCTGGGTCGCGCCCCGGTCCTCATCCCGGCGGCCGGAGCGCCGGGGACGTTCGCGGCGATGACCGAAGCCGACGCGCTCTCAGGGTTTCTGCGGATGATTCCGCCGGAGTCGTTGTGGCGCAATGAGATCGCCGCCCGGGTGATGTTCACCCTGCCGTTGTTCCGGCCGGTTGCGGTCGCGGGGCGGCTGACCATGCCGGTGCTGTTCTGCGTCTGCGATTCCGATGAGACGACGCCACCGTCCTCGACGGTCAAAGCCGCAGGGCGGGCGCCGCGCGGGGAGTTGCGCCGGTACCCGTACGGACACTTCGCGATCTATAGCGATCCGCAGGTCAAGGCCGACCAGGTGGCATTCCTCAAGCGCGTGCTCGCCGAACCAGATCGGCGGTCGCCGAACGCAATTCGTCCGCCGAGTTGAGTGTCCGGCCGAAGCCGACCCGGGTGTAGGCCGCCCCGCGCGGGGTCAGCACCTTGAGGTCCATCCCATAGCGGTCGATGCCCGTGCACACCGCCGAGTCGGCGTCCGGAAAGCCACCGAATGCCCGCGTCGCCTCGACCAGTCCGGCGGCGTGGTCGACGTTGAGGTGTTCAATAGCGCCCGCGGCGCGCGGGGTGACCGGATCGGGCGCCGCGGCCGCGTAATCGGCGGCGGTGGCCGAATCCATCCGGCCGTACCCGCCGACCCACCGCACCCGGTGAACCCGGAGCACCCAGACCGCGAAATCGCTGTAGTCGATGTAGTACTTCGCGGCCGGCACCGCAGCCACATGCGCCTCGCGGGCTGCCTCGAGTTCGGCGCCGACCGGATGTTCGACGACCCCGGCCAGAGTGATGCGAGGACTGGCCAGGGGATCCGATTCAGCACCGGGGGCCACTACCGCCAGGCTGGCGCGCGGGTCGGCGGCCAGGTTGCGGCCGTGCTCGGCCAGATGCGACACGCACAGCACCGGGGCGCCGTTCAGCAGTCCGTAAGTAACGAAGGACGCCCATGGATCACCGGTCCTGGTCAGGCTCGCCAGGGTGCCGGCGTTGGTGGCGGCGGCGATGGTGCGGGCCTCCTCAGCCGCCGACGGCCTTGTCGGGTCCTCGATCTCGGTCAGCGGCGCGGCCATGGTGGGCGCGTCGCCGGGGTCACCGTGATCTTTGGGCCGACTCTTAGGCACCGCCCGACGATACCGCTACTTGAGCAAGGTGAATCCCATGAAGACGCCGACCGTCAACGCCACGATGGTCACCGGGATGCCGAACCGGACGAAGGTCTTCGTCGAATAGCCGCCCGGCCCCATCACCATCAGGTTGGTCTGGTGGGCGATCGGGTTGAGGAAGGTCAGCGAGATGCAGGTGCCGATCAGCGTCAACAGGATCACCGGGTTGAGCCCCGCGTCGTTCGCCACGGTGATCGCCACCGGGGTCAGGATGGCCGCCGCCGCGGCGTTGGTCACCACATTGGTGACCACGGTTGTGACCACCGCGAACACCAGCGCCACCAGAACGGCCTCGCCGCCGGAGAGGTCGACGATGGCCGACGAGATCGTATCGCCCAGACCACTTTTCACGACGATGGTGCCCAGCCCGATGGACCCGGCGATGATCGCCAGGATGTTCCAGTTCAGCGCCCTGGCCGCCGAGTGCGGCGTGAGCACCCGGGTCAGCACCATCAGGGTTGCACCCGCGACGGCGATCAGTTCCACCGGCGCGATGCCGAAGGAACTCGCCAGGATCACGCCGAGCAGAATCACCAGGGCGGCCGTGGTCTTCCCGGTCTGCGGCGCCTTGCCCGCCACCTTCTGCCACAGCCCCACCAGGGGGTGCTGGGTCAGCACGTCGGCCGACGGCGCGGACACCAGGCACATCTCGCCGGGCCTGGCCTGGGTTTTGCGCAGCGCCTTGGTGGTCTGCGCGGCCACCACCATGATGTCCTCGTTCTCATCGAGGTCCTGGATCGCCGTCGGCTCGTCGCCGGAGACCGACACCAGAAAGAGGTCCTGGCGGGCCAGGCCGAACCGGGGGCTGCCCCAGAGCATCCGCACACCGTCCTCGGTGGCGCGGTAGATCAGGATGTCGCCGGCCTCCAGTTGGGCGTCGATCGGAACCTTCTCCCCGGGCCGGCGGATCTTCTCCAGTTGGAACTCCGGGGTCCGCTCGATGCCCAGGTCGCCGGCCGTGCGCCCGATGCTGTTGGCCACGTCGGACAGCGGGATCTCGGCCCGCCAGATCAGTTCCGCAGCCTCGGTTGCCGGCTTCTCGCGCACCAGTAACGGGGCGGTGAGGACCAGCACCACCCATCCGGCCAGCGCCACCGGCACGGCGACCGGGACGAAGGAGAACATGTTGAGCTGAACGCCATAAGTCTTGGCGATGCCGGCGATCAGCAGATTGGAACTGGTGCCGATCAGGGTGGCCGAACCGGCCAGGGTGGTGGCGTGCGCGATCGGCAGCAGCACACCGCGGGCCGGGATTCCGGACTGCTGCTCGAGCTCCTTGGTGGCGGGAATCAACATCGCCATGATCGGTGTGGTGTTGATCAGTGCCGAGAGCACCCCGACCGGTGGGATCAGCCGGATCAGCGTCCCGCGCACCGAGTCCACCGCCGACAGCAGCCGGTACATCACCCGGGACACCACACCGGTGTAGAAGACGCCCTTGGCGATCACCAGCATGGCCGCGATGGTGATGACGCCGCCGTTGCTCAGTCCGGCGAACAGTTCCGACGGCTTGGCGATACCGGCGAACCCCGCCACCACCAGCGCGCAGATCAGGCACAGCACCGCCGGGGCCCGTCCGCTGACGATGACGGCGAGCGTGACGACCACGATGACCGCTGCGAGGACCTGCATGGCCGTCATTATCGGCGACGACACCGCCCGTTCACCCGGGATTCACGCACCGCGGCTCGGGTGCTGATGCCCGGTTCCGGCCGCATTGACGGCGGCGGTACCTTGTCGTGCATGAGTCAGGACACTTCAACCAAGGATTTCGCCGAGCAGGAGCGCGAGCGCCTGGAGGCCGAGCTGGCCGATCTGCGCCGTCGCCGCGACCAGCTTCGCTCCGACCTGCAGGGGGACGCCGAGACCGTCGGTGACCGCGGTGACGCCGCCGACGCGCTGCAGCGCGCCGACGACCTCGCCGGTGTCGAGGAGCAGATCAGCCGGGTGACCTGGCTGCTGGCCGGCGGCACGAACGACGTGCCGGGCCAACTGGCCAATGGCACCCGGGTGAAGCTGCGGTTCCCGGACGACTCCGCCGATATCGAGATGCGGGTGGTCAACTTCATCGAGGAGACGCCCGCCGGCGAAGAGGACACCACCCTGACCTCCGACAGTCCGCTGGGCCTCGCGCTGTACGGCCGGAAGGCCGGCGAGACCGTCACCTACCGCACCCCCCGCGGCGAACTCCAGGTCAAGCTGCTGGACATCGAGCACCCCTGATGCGTGCGGTCAGGGTGACCGCGCTGGGCGGCCCGGAGTCGCTCGAGCTCACCGAGATCGCGGAGCCGGCCGCCGATGGGGGTGTGCTCGTCGACGTCCACGCCGCCGGCGTGGCCTTCCCCGACGCGCTGCTGACCCGCGGGCTCTACCAGTACCGCCCGGAACTGCCGTTCACCCTCGGCGCCGAACTGGCCGGGGTGGTGCGTTCGGCCCCGGCCGGGGCGCATGTCAAGGCCGGTGACCGGGTGGTCGGGCTGACGATGATCGGCGGCGCCATGGCCGAGACGGCTGTCCTCGGCGCCGAACGGGTGTTCCCGCTGCCGGACAGTGTCAGCTTCGAGGCCGGTGCCGGTCTGCTGTTCAACGACCTCACGGTCTACTTCGCGCTCAAGGAGCGTGGACGGCTCGCGCCCGGCGAGACGGTTCTCGTGCACGGGGCTGCGGGCGGAATCGGAACCTCCACCCTTCGGCTGGCGCCCGCGCTGGGCGCGGGTCGGGTGATCGCGGTCGTCAGCACCGAGGAGAAGGCGGACGTCGCCCGAGCGGCCGGCGCCACCGACGTCGTCCTGGCGGACGGGTTCAAGGATGCGGTGGCCGGGCTCACCGACGGCAAGGGCGTCGATATCGTGATGGACCCGGTGGGCGGGGACCGGTTCACCGACTCGCTGCGCTCGCTGGCCCCGGCGGGCCGGCTGCTGGTGGTTGGTTTCACCGGCGGGGAGATCCCCACCGTGAAGGTGAACCGGTTGCTGCTGAACAACATCGACGTCGTCGGCGTCGGCTGGGGCGCCTGGGCGATGACCCACCCGGACGCGCTGCAACAGCAGTGGGAGGGCCTGGCCGGGCTGTTGACGTCCGGGAAACTGGCCGCTCCGCAGCCTCAGGTCTACCCGTTGGAACAGGCCGCCGCGGCGGTTGGAGCACTGGAGAACCGCACCGCCCGCGGCAAGGTGGTGCTGCGGGTTCGTTGAACTTCCGCGAGAGTGGGGGCTATGGACATCGCAGGTCCGTTTTCTGTCCAGAAGACCCACCCTCGACGGGGGTCCCCCATGATCACCGATCTGCCGTGGACCGAGTGGCTGGTCACTCAGCGCTGGTATGCCGGACGAAGCCGCACCCTGGCCGACGCGCGGTCCCGTCTGGCGGCCCGGCTGCGGGACGGGATGGATCTGGCCTTGGTCGACGTCACCTACACCGACCGATCATCGGAGCGTTACCAGGTTATCGTGCAATGGGATTCGGCCCCGGTATCGGAGTACGGGCCGGTGGCGACGATCGGCATCTGCGGTGAGCACACCGCCTACGACGCGCTCTACGAACCGGAATCGGCGTGGTTCCTGCTGGGGCTGGTCGACTCATCCGCGGTGATCGGGGACGTGCGTTTCCTCCGCGAACGCGGTGCCGGGTTGCCGGTCGACGCAGACGATTCGGCGGCCCGGGTTGCGGAGGCTGAACAGAGCAACACCAGCGTGGTGTTCGCGGAGCGGGCGATCCTGAAGCTGTTCCGCCGGGTGTCCTGCGGGGTCAATCCCGATATCGAACTCAACCGGGTGCTGGCCCGCGCCGGCAACGCCCATGTGGCCAGACTTCTGGGCTCCTTCGAGTGCGGTGAGGTCGAGGGTGCGTGTCCGTTGGGCATGGTGACCGCGTATGCGGCCGACGCCGCAGCGGGCTGGGACATGGCCACCGGCGATCGGTACGCCCACGAGGTCGGCGGGGATTTCGAGGGGGAGGCGTTCCGGTTGGGTGAGGCGGTGGCGTCGGTGCATGCCGATCTGGCGCGCTCGCTGGGCTGGTCTATCTCGACCCTGCCCGCGGAGCGGATGCGGCAGCGGTTGGCGGCCGCTGCCGCGGCGGTCCCGGAACTGGCGCAGTACGTTTCGGCTATTGACGAGCGCTTCACCGCGTTGGCCGACGAGCCGATCACCGTGCAACGTATCCACGGGGACCTGCATCTGGGCCAGGTGCTGCGCATCCCGGAGACCTGGCTGCTGATCGACTTCGAGGGGGAGCCGGGACAGCCCCTGGACCAACGGCGGCAACCGGATTCGCCGCTGCGCGATATCGCCGGGATGCTGCGCTCGTTCAGCTATGCGGCCTACCGCCCGTTGGACGGCACGGCGGACGGGCAGTCCGATCGGGCCCGGGAGTGGGCCGAACGCAACAGCGCGGCGTTCTGTGCGGGATACGCGGCCGGGTCTGGGGTCGACCCGCGCGAGCACGCCGCCGTGCTGGCCGCCTACGAGTTGGACAAGGCGGTGTACGAGGCGGCCTACGAGGCGCGGCACCGGCCGGGATGGCTGCACATCCCGATGCGCTCGATCGCCCGACTGCTCGACTTAGGGGACTGAGAGGCTGGCGGGCGCCCGGGAGCCGCCCGGAGAGTCACCCCGCGGCAGCCCGGAGGGTCACCCGGAAGGCCGTTCGGAGAGTATGTGGATTTGCGCCCACCTTCGAGCGACAAGTCCCGGAGACCGTCCCGGTGCGGCGGTTGGCCGCGCCAGAACTTCCGGGCAGTCGCTCGGAGCTGGGCAGAAATCTCTCCAGTCCTGACAGAGACGAAAGTGCCTGAAGCGAGGCCTGTTACGAGAACGCCTTCCATTCTCAGGGCGGGCTCGCGTTCATCATGTTGATGGGCCTGACGATGCGCCCCCGCACGTCGCCGCCTACAACCAGCGCTGGCGCAGCGCGGCCTAGGGAACGACGGACAGCAGCAGACGCACCAACTCGGCCTGCCGGTGGGTCGCGGTCTTGTCGAAGACATGTTGCAGATGGGTCTTGACGGTGGCGACCGAGAGGTTTAATTCCTCGGAGATGGGCTTGAGTCCGTCACCGTTGACAACCCGAACCGCGACCTCCGCCTCGGCGCGGGTCATTCCGAAGATCCGGCGGACCAATTCCGTTGCGGGGCGCACCTTGGCGGCGGGATCGATCACACACAGCAGCGCCGGGCCGTCCACCTCGAAGTCCGGCCCGCACCGCAACGGGACGATGTGGACGATGTAAGGCCACTTCCCGGACGGGCGGCTGCAGGTGACCAGGGCGCCGTTTCGAACCCCCCGGGTGCCGCCCCGTACCGCCTGTCCGATCCGACGGCGCAGTTCTGAATTCGTCGGGCCGCGAGTCGCTTCCACGATTCCGCGCCGATTTCGCAGGCCGTCGTCGTCGCTCAGGGTTCGGGCGGCCGCCCTGTTCAGGTGAACGATCGAGCCGTCGCTGCCCAGCACGATGAGCGCATGCCGCACCGAGTCGATGAGTTCGGCGACGCCGGGCTGCCGAGCGATAGCGGCGACGACGCGCGAGAATTCCTCGAGTTCGGGCACCGAAATTCCCCCCAGTCGATCCGACTACCGATAACCCGACCCTGTTCCTATTTCAACCGTTCGGCTGAGGTCTCGCAATAGGCCGACCCGGTTGTGTTGAAGACATGGAGATGTCAGTTCCCGCGGCGGTTCGTCGGCCGGTGCCCGCGAATCCGCTGCCGCGGCGACGGTCGCCGTTCACCACCGTCGCCGACGGTGCCATCCACGTCCGGGGCGCACAACGGCGTCCGGCTAACCAGTAAGGGAGAAAACCGATGAAGTACCTGCTGTCCTACACCACCCGGCTCAACGGCTCAGGGGCCGAAAACGAGCAGACCATCAAGCGGGCCCTGGAGGTGTTCTCGAAGTGGACTCCGCCGCAGGGCGCCACTTTCCACCAGTGGGTCTCGCGCGTCGACGGAAACGGCGGCTGCGCGGTCATCGAGACCGACAACGTCGCCGACCTACTCGACGGCGTCGCCAAGTTCGCCTTCATCAACCAGTTCGAGGTGCACCCGGTGATCGGTATCGACGAAGCGATGCAGGCGTTGCAGAAGGGCGTGGACTTCCGGGAGTCCATTCCGCACTAGGTGTATCTGGGCCGCTCCGCGAGGAAGGCCTTCTACACTGAGCGTGGTGAAGGGGGCTACCTCGCCCTGTTCGCCGGTGACACCTTCGGGGTGGACTCCGATCTACCGGCCGCCCAAGACCGGGCGTTCGGTATCGGCCGGGCCGATCGCCGGGGTGTGGGCGAGCTAGAAAGACCGGGCCGGTGCGCCCAGACTGTCGGGGGCCGGGTCTACCGTGTTCGTCGATGGCCCTGCATGTACACCGCGCGGAACGCACCGACATCCTCGCGGACGGGTTGGGGGAGCTGCTGGCCACGCCGCCGACCGATCCGTTCGCCGAGGATCTCGTCGTCGTGCCCGCCCGGGGTGTGGAGCGGTGGCTCTCCCAGCGGCTCTCACATGTGCTGGGCCGCGGCCCGGGTGCCGACGGGGTATGCGCCGGAGTGGCGTTCCGTTCGCCGGGTTCGTTGATCGCTGAAATCGCCGGCACCCGCGAGGACGACCCGTGGTTGCCCGACGCCATGACCTGGCCGCTGCTGGAGGTCATCGACGCGCACCTCGACGACCCCTGGTGCGCCACCCTGGCCACCCACCTCGGGCACTTCGCCACCGGCGACGAGAAGGAACTGCGGCAGGGCCGCCGCTACGCCGTGGCGCGCCGGCTTGCCGGGTTGTTCGTCTCCTACGGCCGGCAGCGTCCGCAACTGCTGGCCGGCTGGCTCGACGGCGATACCGACGCACCGGAGGCCGACCTGGCCTGGCAGCCGGAGCTGTGGCGCCGGCTCGTCGACCTGATGGCGATCGACCCGCCGCACATCCGGCACGCGAAAACCCTTGTGCAGCTGCGGGAATCGGGTTGCGAACTGCCGGAACGCATCTCGCTGTTCGGCTACACCCGGCTTGCCGCTACCGATATCGAACTGCTCGAGGCGTTGGCGGTCAACCATGACCTGCACCTGTGGCTGCCGCACCCGAGCGCCCAATTGTGGTCCGCGCTGTCCGGTCTGCACGGGGTCGTCCCGCGCCGCGCGGACACCAGCCACCGCCATGTCGGCCACCCGTTGCTGGCGACGCTGGGCCGCGATGTCCGCGAGATGCAGCGCAGCCTTCCCGCGACACCGGACACCGATGAGTTCCTGGCCGGACCGGACCGCCCGGCGACCCTGCTCGGCTGGCTGCAGTCCGACCTGGCCGCAGACTCGGTTCGGCCGGCGGGCCGCAGCCTGCAGGTCGGGGATCGTTCGGTTCAGGTGCACAGCTGTCACGGGGCGGCCCGGCAGGTGGACGTGCTGCGCGAGGTGCTGTTGGGCCTGCTCGCCGACGACGAGACCCTGGAACCGCGCGACATCCTGGTGATGTGCCCGGACATCGAAACCTACGCGCCGCTGATCGCCGCGGATTTCGGGCTCGGCGAAGTGGTGCCCGACGCTCACCCGGCGCATCAGCTTCGGGTGAAACTGGCCGACCGCTCACTGCTGCAGACCAATCCGCTGCTGGCGGTCGCCTCGCGGGTGCTCACCCTGACCGGTAGCCGCGTCACCGCCAGCGAGGTGCTCGACCTCGCCAACTCCGCCCCGGTACGCGCCCGGTTCGGGTTCACCGACGACGATCTGCAGGACATCACCGACTGGGTGCGCGAGGCCAATATCCGCTGGGGATTCGACCCGAAACACCGCACCCCCTACGGCGTCGACTTCGTCCACAACACCTGGCGGTTCGGGCTCGACCGGATCCTGGCCGGGGTGGCGCTGTCCGACGACTCGCAGGCCTGGATCGAGACCACCCTGCCGTTGGACGATGTGGGCAGCAACAGTGTCGAACTGGCCGGGCGGCTGGCCGAGTTCTGCGCCCGCCTGCAGCAGGCGGTGGACTCGCTCAGCGGCACCCGGCCGCTGCGGGAATGGCTGACGGCGCTGGCCGACGGGATCGCGATGATCACCCGGGTGCAGGACGACGACGCCTGGCAGGTCAGCCAGTTGGAACGGGAGTTCAACGACGTCCTGGCCAAGGCGGGCCGGTATGACCAGACCCCGCTGCGACTTCCAGACGTCGCCCAACTGCTGCACCAGCACCTCGCCGGGCGTCCCACCCGCGCCAATTTTCGCACCGGCACCCTGACCGTGTGCACCATGGTGCCGATGCGTTCGGTACCGCACCGGGTGGTGTGCCTGGTCGGCCTGGACGACACCGTCTTCCCTCGTATCGGCGCGGTCGACGGGGATGACGCCCTGGCCCGTGACCCGATGACCGGCGAGCGCGACGTCCGCTCCGAGGACCGGCAGTTGCTGCTCGACGCCGTGTGTGCGGCCACCGAAACCCTGGTGATCACCTACACCGGAGCCAACGAATACTCCGGCCAGGCCCGGCCGCCGGCGGTCCCGTTGGCCGAACTGCTCGATGCGCTCGACGCCACCGTCACCGACCTGGCGGGCCGGGACCGGGGCGCCGAGTCGGTGCGCGACCGGATCACCGTCCACCACCCGCTGCAAC
>JAHBAP020000281.1 GCA_018500005.2 Mycobacterium sp.
GCGCCGGCCTTCGCTACAACCTGTTCTTCGATGACCGGGCGCTGGACGGTGACCTTGCCGTCGAGTTCGGTGGCGTCGCCCTGACCGTCGACCGGATGAGCGCCCCCTACGTGCAGGGCGCGTCCATCGACTTCGTCGACACCATCGAGAAGCAGGGCTTCACCATCGACAACCCGAACGCCACCGGGTCCTGCGCCTGCGGCGACTCGTTCAACTGACCTAGTACTGGGCAGCGGTCCGCAGCAGATAGCTGCACACCAGGATCTTGCCGTCCTGGCGGAGTAGATGGGCCACGCCCTGTTCCTCGTCACGGGCCTTCCGTGACGTCGACGCCGGCTGGACCTTCATGGTGAACAGCACCTGCGCCTGATAAGAGGACGACGGCACGATCTTGTCGATCGAGGTGACTTCGGCCTGCGCGAACTGTTTGCGGAAGGCGTCACTGGCGAGTCGGGCCAGCGCCAGGTCGGATTTGCGGTCTTTGGCGGCGTCGAACATGCCGCAACCGTTGTTGCGCGCCACGGTTTCGGTGTCGTTGTCGGACAACGCCGTCAGATAGCTCTGGATCGCGGCTTTTGCCGAGGCGTCGGAGAAAGTCCCCGAGCCTCCACCTGAGCGCCCACCGCTGGCGAACAGGGCGACGGCGACCAGAGCCCCCACCAGACCGAGGCCCAGCAGCGTCCACAGCAGCGCTCGATTGCGTCGCGGTGGCTTCGGGTAACCGACCGGCGCCGGCAGCGGACCCGGATAGGCGGCCGGGTAGGGATACGACGGCGGCGGCGAACCGGGGAACGGTTGGCCCCCCAGGGATAAGCCCTCAGGGCCGCCGGGCTGCTGCGGCGGATACGGGCCGGCCATCGATAGCTCTCCTGTCGAATATCATCGCTGCACGATCGGGCCATATAGTCGGCTCTCGTTACGCAGGCTAGCGCACTGGCCGGCCTGCCCCATGAATGAAGGACGGACGTCTGTCGTGACCATCGCGGTAACGGGATCTATTGCCACCGACCACCTGATGCGCTTTCCGGGTCGCTTCTCCGAGCAGTTGCTGGCCGAGCACCTGCAGAAGGTGTCGCTGAGCTTCCTGGTCGACGATCTGGTGGTCCATCGCGGCGGGGTGGCGGGCAACATGGCCTACGCCATCGGTGTGCTCGGCGGCGACGCGACACTGGTAGGCGCTGCCGGTGTCGACTTCACGGACTACCGGGAGTGGCTGGAGTCGGCCGGGGTCAACTGCGGCAGCGTGCTGGTCTCCGACACCCAGCACACCGCCCGGTTCGTCTGCACAACCGATGAGGACATGGCCCAGATCGCGTCCTTCTATCCCGGCGCGATGTCGCAGGCGCGCAATATCAGGCTGGCCGATGTGGTGGCTGCGGTCGGTACGCCCGAACTGGTCATCGTCGGGGCCAACGATCCGGAGGCGATGTTCGCCCACACCGAAGAATGTCGGGCCCTGGGTCTGGCTTTCGCCGCCGACCCATCGCAGCAGTTGGCCCGGCTGTCCGGCGAGGAGATCCGTGGGCTGGTCGACGGTGCAGCCTACTTGTTCAGCAACGACTACGAGTGGGACCTGATGCTGTCCAAGACCGGTTGGACCGAAGCCGATGTCATGGGGCAGGTCGGTCTGCGGGTCACCACCCTGGGCGCCAAGGGTGTGGACATCATCGGCGCCGACGGCACCAACATCCACGTCGGCGTCGTCCCGGAGACCGCCCAGGTCGATCCCACCGGGGTGGGCGACGCCTTCCGGGCCGGATTCCTCACCGGGCGTGGGGCCGGCCTCGATCTGGAGCGTTCGGCACAGCTGGGCTCGCTGGTCGCGGTGCTGGTCCTGGAGACCACTGGAACGCAGAACTGGACCTGGGATCCGGCCGTCGCCCAAACCCGGTTGGCGGAGGCCTATGGCGCCGAGGCGGCCGATGAAATCGCATCGGCATTGGCCGTCGGCGCCCGCAGCTGAAAAGTCCTCTGAGCACAGCCACTGATGCAGCTGGGCATCAGCGGTTCTGCGCGATGGCCGCCTGGCGGCGGGCGGTGAATTCGTCGACGGCGGGGGGCTGGAACTGTGCCGCTGTGCGGGCCAGGAACTGCTCGAAGTAGGACAGTGACTCGGCGGGCACCATGGCCGGCAGCAGCATCCGCCAGCTTTCCACAAGCCTGGCGAAGACGTCGTCCATCATCGCGTCGGACAACAGGTGGCATCCGTGCACGGTGATCCACACCATGTTGCCGACGGTCTCGAAGGAGACGTCGTCGCGGATGTCGGTTTGCCGCAGAGCCCCGGCCACCCGCTCTACGAAGGTGGTTGCGCGATCCCGGAATCCGCGCCGGCCCTCCTCGCTCAACTGCCCGAGTGCCCCGTTGAGGTGGTTGGCGATCCAGACCGACTTGTCGCGTTTCATCAGGTCACTCAGCGCGAACGTCATCAGGATGACGTTTTCCAGGCCCGGGCTTCGCGAATCGATGCATGAGGTGAACACCTCGAGCGCCTTTGGCCATCCCTGTTGGGTGATCGCGGCGGCCAGCGCTTCCTTCGATCCGAAGTGGTAGTAGAACGCGCCCGTGGTTATCCCGGCGCGCTGGGTAATGTCATTGAGACCCGTTTCGGCGAAGCCGTTGTCGGTGAATAGCTCCACGGCCGCATCGATGATCTTCTGTCGGGTCGCGGCCGCACGTGCCTGTCTAGCCACCCGCGGAATGCTACTGCGGAGCCGGGGCAAAGTCCTGTCGTGAAGGCGAAAATAACATTTCTACGGTAATGGCTCTGGAATTGGCATCAGCTACTGAATTCCACGGCGTTAGATCCATTTCCGAGTCACAGCTGGACCGGGTAGTGCGGCTCACTGATCTGCGGCACGATGCTGCCCTCGACGAAGATCGCGTACCAGAGCAGGAAGATCAGTACCGTCCACAGCCGCCGGCTGTGATCGCTCTCGCCGGCCCGGTGCTCGTCGAGCATGGCCCGCACGGCGGGCAGGTCTACCAGATGCCCGGCCTGGGAGACGTCGATCATGCCGTAGGCCCAGTCCATCAATTCCCCGGAGCGCAGCCAGTGCCGGATCGGTACCGGGAAGCCGAGTTTGGCGCGGTTGAGCACATGGGCCGGAACGATCGGTTCCAGGGCGCGGCGCAGCGCGTACTTGGTGGTGGTGCGGGTGATCTTCTGGTCGTAGGGGAGCCGTGATGCGACCGCGAACACCTCGGGGTCCAGGAATGGCACCCGCAGTTCCAGCGAGTTGGCCATCGTCATCTTGTCGGCCTTGACCAGGATGTCGCCGCGCAACCAGGTGAACAGATCGATGTGCTGCATGCGGGCCACCGGGTCCCAGTCCGCGGAGCCCGCGTAGATCGCCGCGGTGACATCGGTGTGGGTCCATCCCGGGTTGAAATCCGGCAGCACGGCGCGCAACTGTTCGTCGGAGAAGCTGCGGGCATTGCCGTAGTAGCGCTCCTCGAGCGTCAACGACCCCCGGTGCAGCAGGCTCTTGCCGCGCATGCCTTCCGGCAGCGGCTTGGACGCCTTCCCGAGAGACTTGCGCACACCCTTCGGCAGGTAGTCGAATGCTTTGAGCGACAACGGTTCCCGGTAGATGGTGTACCCGCCGAAGAGCTCGTCGGCACCCTCGCCGGACAGCACCACCTTGACGTGTTTGCGGGCCTCGCGGGCGATGAAGAACAGCGGCACCAACGCCGGGTCGGCCACCGGTTCGTCGAGATACCAGACGATCTCCGGCAGCGCGGCCACGAATTCGGCCTGGCTGACCACCTTTGCGACGTGGCGAGCCCCGATGGCTTCGGCAGAGGCCACGGCCACGTCGACCTCGGAGAAACCCTCGCGCTCGAACCCGGTGGTGAAGGTGATCAACCGGGGGTTGTGCCGGATGGCAAGAGCGGCGATGGCAGTGGAGTCGATGCCGCCGGACAGGAACGCCCCGACGGTGACGTCGGCGCGCATGTGCTTGGCGACCGAGTCCTCCAGGACGGCGGTGATCTCGTCGTAGCGTGCCTGTGCTGCATCGGGCCCGGCCGCGAACGGCACCGCGGAGAACTTGGGTTTGAAGTAGCGGGTCACCTGCGGGGAGTGGCCGGGCCGGATCACCGCATAGCAGCCGGACTCCAGGCGCCGCACCCCGCGGTGCAGTGTCTCCGGTTCGGGAACGTACTGCAGAACCGTGTAGTGCTGCAGAGCCCGGGTGTCGATATCGGTGTCCAGGCCGAGGACGTCGGCCAGGCCCAGCAGGCATTTCTTCTCGCTGCCGACCGCGGTGCCGCCCGGCCCGCTGGCCATGAACAGCGGCTTGATGCCGAACGGGTCGCGGGCGCAGAACAGTTCGCGGCGCACCGTGTCCCACAGCGCGAACGCGAACATCCCGCGCAGCCGGCCCAGCGCCCCGGTGCCCCAGTAGTGATAGGCCGCGACGATGGCCTCGCCGTCGCCGTCGGTGGCGAACTGGGCGCCGAACTCGGTCCGCAACTGCTCACGCAGTTCCAGATAGTTGTAGATCTCGCCGTTGAAGACCAGAACGTAACGGTCGGGTTCACCGGGCGGCCCCCAGCGCAGCGGCTGGTGGGAGTGGGCGATGTCGATGATCGAGAGTCGGTTGAACCCAAGCACCACCGTTCCCGCCGTCGCCGCGTCTGCGGTGCCGGCGTCGGTCCAGGTTCCGGGTTCGTCGGGGCCTCGGTGGCGCATGAGATGCGACGCACCCGCGACGGCGTCGACGGTCTCGTCGGTAATGGCACCGGCCGCGTGTCCTACCAGGGCAAGCAGTCCGCACATTCGGGCAAGTATGCCCGAACCGGGAGCAGCGAACGAACCAGGATCCGACCGAATCGCCAGGTGTGTCAGCTTGCTGTTCATTGGTGGTCTACGCTGCGTAGTATTCGAGTGGCGATGTGCCCTCGTTCCGCCCTGCTATCGGGGTGGTTCGGGCCCATCGGCCCAGGTTGTGACCCCAGGAGGCGCCAAGTGACACCACGCGGGCTAGGCGATGCCACCGTCAGCTCCGGGACCCGTTCCAGTCGGCGGCGGACGGCGGCTCTGACCGCCACCTTCGCGCTCCTGGCGCTGTCCCTGAGCGGATGCAGCTGGGAGGACGGACTGGCGCTCGGTTGGCCCAGGGGTATCACCCCCGAGGCCCATGCCATGCACAAGTTGTGGTTGTGGTCGGTGATCGCCGCTCTGGTCATCGGTGTGATCGTCTGGGCGCTGATGTTCTGGTGCTTGGCCTTCTTCCGCAAGAAGAAGGGTGACGAGGAACTGCCCCGCCAGTTCGGTTACAACATGCCGCTGGAACTGGTGCTGACCGTCGTCCCGTTCATGATCATTTCGGTGCTCTTCTACTTCACCGTCGTGACCCAGCAGAAGGTGCTGCACAAAGAGCCCAACCCCGAGGTCGTGGTCGACGTCACCGCTTACCAGTGGAACTGGAAGTTCGGCTACCAGAAGATCGCCTACTCCGACGGCTCGTTCAACTACGACGGTGCCGACCCGGCCCGCAAGGCCGCCCTGCTCTCCAAGCCCGAGGGCAAGGACGCTCATGGGGAGGAGAAGGTCGGCGCCATCCGCGGACTCAATCCCGAGGATCGCTCGTACCTGAACTTCGACAAGATCGAGACCGTCGGCACCAGCGAGGAGATCCCGATCCTGGTCCTGCCGGCCGGCAAGCGCATCGAGTTCCAGCAGGCCTCAGCCGACGTGATCCACTCGTTCTGGGTCCCGGAGTTCCTGTTCAAGCGCGACGTGTTCCCGGACCCGGAGGCCAACCACTCGGAGAACAAGTGGCAGGTGTCCGAGATCACTCAGACCGGCGCCTTTGTCGGCCGCTGTGCCGAGATGTGCGGCACTTATCACTCGATGATGAACTTCGAGGTGCGAGTGGTTCCGGCCAACGACTTCAAGACCTACCTGCAGGCCCGTAGTGCCGGCAAGAACAACGCCGAGGCGCTTCAGGCGATCAACCAGCCGCCGCTGGCGATCAGCACCAAGCCGTTCGACACCCGTCGCGGCGAACTGGTGATCCCGAAGCCGGAGATGGCCGCCGCGCAGGCGACCAAGTAGGGAGAGTCCGAAATGCGTATCGAAGCCCGACTGTTCGAGATCCTCACCGGATTCTTCTTCCTCGCCGCGATTGTCTACGGCGTGCTGACCGCCGTGTTCGAGCCGGGCGGCCTGGAGTGGGCCGGCACCACCGCGTTGGCCCTCACCGCCGGTCTGTCGCTGATCATCGGCACCTTCTTCCGTTTCGTGGCGCGGCGCCTGGACCCCCGCCCCGAGGACTACGAAGAGGCCGATATCGCCGACGGTGCCGGTGAACTGGGCTTCTTCTCTCCGCACAGCTGGTGGCCCATCCTGATCGCGGCGGCGTTCTCCACCGCGGCCATCGGAACGGCGTTGTGGCTGCCCTGGCTGATCGTCACCGGCATCGTCTGCGTGCTGGCTGCCGTCAGCGGATTCGTCTTCGAGTACTACATCGGCCCCGAGAAGCACTAACTGTCCGAGGTCACAAATCCGGCTCGGGGTTGACGCCACGCCGGTCTCTCGGCGTCGTTTCGGGTACCCGGTTGAGTAGTGTTCTCATACCCGGGACGCGACGGAGGATAGTCATCAGATGAGCGGGCCCAATCCGCCGGACCAGCCGGTCGGCGACCGCGAAGAGTTGACCGACACCGGGTTTTCCCGTGCCTATTCCGCCCCGGAGTCCGAGCAGTACACCGTCGTCCCGTACGTTCCCTCTACCGAGTTGGAACTGTACGACTACGAAGCCTACGAGCAGCCCGGTGCTTCAGAGGAGTTGCCGCCCCCGCGCTGGCCGTGGGTGGTGGGTGTCACCGCGATCATCGCCGCGATCGCCCTGGTGGTGTCGGTATCGTTGCTGGTGACCGGTAACGACGACACCGAGAACCTCGCAACGCCGGCGACGAGTACCCTCCCGCCACCCCCGGTGCAGGATCAGATCACCACCAC
>JAHBAP020000456.1 GCA_018500005.2 Mycobacterium sp.
AACAACTCCCGGGTCTCCGGGATCTCCAGCGGTTCGGTGACCGGGCATGTCGCCAACCCCATCGCGGTGGCCGACAGCAACACCAGGCTGGTGGCCTCGCCGGCACGCAGCCGCGCAAGACCGTCGTCGTCCTCAGTGCCCAATGCCACCACCACCCCGTTGTCATCGGCCGGCGAGCTGTCCGGCGGCTGGGTCAGGGCCGGGCCGGCGAACTTCCGGGACGGGATGGCCGCACCCGGTACCGGGTCCGGGGTGTTGTGGGCCGGAACCCCCGTCACCGACCCTCGCCGACCGCTCCAGGCGCTCAGTTCGCGCAGGTAGTCCTCGTCGTCGGAATGCCTGGACACCGCGTCGGCGACGACGGCACTCAACTGCGGAATCATTTCGATCTGGCGCAACATCACACCGGACCGCGCCGCGCGGGCACCCATCAGAGCGACATCACCCCAGGGCACCGGCCACGCACTGAAGGTCCGGCGGTCGGTCCGCCGACGGGTAATCGCCGCCGCGAGCATCACGTCGACGTCACCGGGGCTCTGCGGTTCGACGGTGATGCAGGCCAGATGGTCGGGGTTGGCCGGGTCGGGCAGCCGACGTACCGTCGCGCGCCAGCCCATGGCGGCCAAGGCGAGGGTGCAGTGATGCAGCGCCGCACCGCAACTCAACAGCAGGCCGCGGCGGTCCGGATCGGCGTGCGGCAGGTGCCGACTGGGGTCGGCGTGCAGACCGATGCTGCGCGGACCGACCCACCAGTGCCAGGGCTGGGAATTGTGCACCGACGGGGCGAGCGTCGCGAGTGTGAGCACGGCACGCAAGGTCTTGGCGTCGGGAAAATCTGCGGCCAATGGTCCCTCCGGGCTGGAGTCGCTCGACGTAGTACTCACGCGACGCGCTTCGCGCACGACGCACTACTCACACTCTGGCTGCAGTTTGATCCCGCGCGACAGGGACCGAAGTCCTCACTCGAGGGGACTTGAGGCTTGCGGTCAGACCGGGTTGAAGCCCGAGATCAGCCAGTGCTCGCCGTTCTTGACCAGAGTGACCATCACACTGCTGGTGGCCAGCGCCGGGGTGGGCCTCTCCTTGCTTGTCGTGACCTGGTTGACGAACACCAGCACATCGGCGTGATCGGGACGCATCTGCGAGACGGCCGCGCGCGCGACGTTGGCCTCGGTCTTGACTCCCTTGTCCCGGGACGCCGGCGCGACGACCTTGTCGGTGAAGTCGGTGTAGTAGCTCAGGAAATCACCGGTCAGATGCGACTTGGCGTTGGCCAGGTCGGCGTCGAGGTTCTCCGGGGAGTAGGACAGCAACGCCTCCGTGCCGTCCTTGGCGGCGCTGACCACCTGATCGCGGGCCGCCGCGTCGGTCAGGCGGTCCGGCCGGTACAGCCACCAGTAGACCGAGGCGGCCGCGATCGCCGAAACCACCACCAGTCCGACGGCGATACTGGCAACCAGGTTCTGCCGGCAGAAGTCCAGCGCGCGGGTAACCGGGTTGGGGGCCGGCGCGGCCAACGGCGCATCCGGCGGGAGATCATCGACGACGAGATCGGTCTCGACGGCCTCGAGGTCAGCCTCGGTCTCGGTCTCGGTCTCGGCCGGTTTCTCGTCTGCCATCGGGTCCTCGCTGATACTCACGGCACGAACTCCACATCCGACATCTTGCACGGGTCTTCTCCGCAGCTGACCGTCACGCTCATCCGAAACGGCCGGGGGTCGTTGTCGGCGCCGTTGGCGTTGGTGACCGCGGAGGTGGCCACCACCATCACGGTCCCGCGATCGCCGTCGACGGACTCCAATGCGGAGGCGTTGATCTTGCCGATGGTGACGGCCCTGGAATCCACCGAGGTCTTCACGAAATCGTCCGCGCTGCGCGCGAAGTCGTCATGAAACGGCCCGGTGGTCAGGTCAAGGACCCGTTGCACGTCGGCCTTGGCGTGGCTGTGGTCGATGGAGAGCAGCGCGACCACCCCCTGACGGGCGGTGTCGACGAACCGCTGATCCTGCGCCCGCTCCTCGGCGTCCTTGCTGTGCTGCCACACCATCAGACCGGTCAGCGCCGCGAGGACACCGGTCAACAGTGCGGCCAGCGCGAGAACCGCCGTCTGGCGCCGACGCGGTGCCTCGACTTCGGCCGGGGCGGCTTCGGCGGCTTCGGCGGTCATAACCCCCCGATGGTAGATGTCTCGTGCCAGACTCTTCCGGTGAGGCTCGCGGCGATCGCAATGGTCCTTGCCGCTGTCGGCGTCGTCGTTCCGCCCCCGGCCGGCGCGGAGGGGACGGTGATGCATTCGGTCACCTACACCGTCTACACCGACAGCCCGTTCCACGCCGACATCTACTACCGGGACGCCGAACCGCCCAACTTCGCCGACTACAGCCACAACCCCTACCTCTTCAGCCCCAAGGTGGAGGCCGATCTGGGGCCCGGGCAGCCGTGGGTGCTCAACGTCTCGCTGGCCAACCCCGAGTTCTGGGCCATGGTGACCGCCACCAGTGGCCGGTCCCCCAACCCGCCGACCTTCCACTGCACGCTGGCCGTCGACGGGACGGTGGTGACCAGCAACTCCGGGGCCAAAGGCGCGTTGTGCTCGTTGCGGCACTGGTAAGTCGGGCCTGCTGAGTCGGGCCGGCGAGGTCAAGCGTCGCCGCGAACCCACACCGGCCGGTTGTCGACGAACGCGCAGGTCAAAAACAGCCCGTCCGGTGCCTGAGCCACGTAATTCTCATAACCGGAGCAACTGCCGTTGAGTTCCTTGATACCGACCATCGGCGGGGAGCGGAAGTAACGCGGTTCGTAGCGTCGCGGCGATCCGCAGTACACCAGGCGGCCCCAGTCGGTCGTGGCGAACACGTAGTAGCCCGTATCCCCACAGTTCGCGCCGAGCACGACACCGCCCGTGATTCCGGGAGTGCAGAAGGCGTCGTTGCACTCGGTGGCCGAGGATGGAGCGGGGGCGACGAGTCCGGCAGCCATCAGCGCAGCGGCAACGGCTACGGTCGAACGCACAGATCCCACTGTCGCACACGGTGACACCCCGGGGTAGACGAAACGAGGAGGGCCGATGACGTCTGGCGATCCGGAGTCGCTGGCCGTGCCGGCCAGGCAGTCACCGAGACGCCTGATCGGCGTGGTGATCGCCGCGGTGCTGATCGCGGGTCTGCTGGCCGCCACCGTATACATGCTCGTCGCGCACCAGCAGAACAGCCGGCAGCGTCAGCAGATCGCCGAATACGCCGCGGCCGCCCGGCAGGGCGTGATCAACCTGATGTCGATCGACTATGCGACCGCCGACGACAGCGTCAAGCGCGTCCTGGACGGCTCGACCGGACGGTTCCGGGCCAACTTCGAAGAGACCGCGGAGGAATTCGTCAAGGCGCTCAAGACCGAGAAAATCGTCACCAAGGCCACCGTCAACGACGCCGCGGTGGAGTCCATGACAGACGACTCCGCCGTCGTGATGATCTCGGCGACCTCCCGCCGGGAAGGCCCGCAGGCCCCCAAGGACCAGCAGGAGCCCCGAATGTGGCGGGTCGTGCTCACCCTCCAACGCGACGGCGGTCAGATCAAGATGTCCGGCGTCGAGTTCGTCTGACATGCGAAACAAATGGCGTGAGTTCGCCGCCGCCTCCGCCCAGCACGGAGCGCCCACCGGGAGTTATCAGGATCTGTGGCAGTGGTCGGTTACCGAGCCCGCCCGGTTCTGGCGGGCGGTGTGGGAGTTCTTCGACATCCCGGCGGAAGTGGGTCCGGGCCCCGGGGACGACGCAGTGCTCGCCGACGCCGTCATGCCCGGTGCGCGCTGGTTCCCCGGCGTCCGACTCAACTACGTCGACGCGGTGTTGCGGCATGCGGACCTGCCGGGTCCGGCGATCCTCGGGGTCGATGAGGCCGGCGGCAGGACGGTCATCGACTGGTCGGCACTGCCCGGACGGGTCGGTGCGGTGGCCGCCGAGTTGCGTCGTCGCGGCGTCGGTCCCGGCGACGGGGTGGTGGCCTATGTGCCCGATATCCCCGAGGCGGTGGTGGCGTTCCTGGCGACCGCGGCCGTCGGCGCGGTGTGGTCCTCCTG
>JAHBAP020000055.1 GCA_018500005.2 Mycobacterium sp.
AGCCTGATCAGGTGCAGCGGTGCCGGCGGTTGTGCCAGGTCGATGATCATGAATCGGGACGCCACCCGGGGGGCTTCGGCGGGCACCCGGGCGGCCAGCGGGGGCGGGAGGGGATGAAAGGGCAGCGCGAACACCGCCATGTCGAACGATCCGTCGGGGGCGTCGATCTCCGTCGCGTCGACTCTTCGCACCACCGCACGCGGATTGCTGCCGAGGTCCGAGGCGGCCATGGCGGCCACGGATTCCGGGTCGACGTCCGACACGGTCAACTGGGCGGTCGGGTGTTCCTCGAGGAGTCGCCGGGAAAGCGCACCGTGTCCTGCGCCGAGTTCGAGGATGCGCGGATCGGCCACGTCGGCCACCTCGTCGAGCACCAGGCGGGCGTTGCGGTCGTGCTCACGGAAGATCGATCCCACCCGGTCCAGATCCGCGATCACGCCGGCCTTGACGGAGGCATCGACGTCGTCCCGGTCCAAGTACTCCGGGCGGTCGGTCTGCAGTATCCGGTCCAGGCACGACGCATCCGGACCGCCGCGCGGCATGGTT
Source organism: Mycobacterium sp. (assembly GCA_018500005.2). Classification (GTDB taxonomy): domain Bacteria; phylum Actinomycetota; class Actinomycetes; order Mycobacteriales; family Mycobacteriaceae; genus Mycobacterium. The sequence goes on from JAHBAP020000055.1 coordinate 547, forward strand.
TCAAGGTCATCAGAATGTTCAGAGCCCATGTAGACCAGCATGGACGGTGGCAGACTCCCAGCAAAGTCCGTCCTGCCATGACACACCGAGGAGCACCGTGGCCGACTTCGTCGCTTCCATTGACCAGGGCACGACCAGTACCCGCTGCATGATCTTCGACCACAACGGTCTGGAGGTTGGCCGCCACCAACTCGAGCACGCGCAGATCCTGCCGAGGGCCGGTTGGGTGGAGCACAATCCGACGGAGATTTGGGGCACCACCCAGACAGTGGTGACCTCGGCGCTGACCAACACCGGCCTGTCGGCGTCCAATATCGCCGCACTGGGCATCACCAACCAGCGCGAGACCACGATCGTGTGGAACCGCAGGACCGGCCTGCCTTACCACAACGCAATCGTCTGGCAGGACACCCGAACCGACCAGATCGCGGCGGCCCTGGACCGCGACGGCCGGGGCGATGTCATCCGGCGCAAGGCCGGACTTCCTCCCGCCACCTACTTCTCCGGCGGCAAGTTGCAGTGGCTGCTGGAGAACGTGGAGGGCCTGCGTGCCGATGCGGAATCCGGCGAGGCGTTGTTCGGCACCCCCGACGTGTGGGTGCTGTGGAATATGACCGGCGGTCCGCACGGCGGCGTCCACGTCACCGATCCAACCAATGCCAGTCGCACGATGCTGATGAACCTCGAGACACTGGACTGGGACGATGAACTGTTGGGGTTCTTCGGGGTTCCGCGCGCGATGCTGCCGGTGATCCGGCCGTCGTCCTCGCCGCAGCCCTACGGAATGACCCTGGCGGAAGGCCCGATGCTCGGTACGGTTCCGGTGACCGCAAGCCTCGGCGATCAGCAGGCTGCGATGGTCGGCCAGGTGTGCCTCAAGCCGGGCGAGGCCAAGAACACCTACGGGACCGGAAATTTCCTGCTGCTCAACACCGGCGAGAAGATCGTCCGCAGTGAGAACGGTCTGCTGACCACGGTCTGCTACCAGTTCGGAGACGCGAAACCCGTTTATGCACTGGAAGGTTCGATCGCCGTCACCGGATCGGCGGTGCAGTGGTTGCGCGACCAACTAGGGATCATCAGCGGCGCGGCCGACAGTGAGCACCTGGCCTCGCAGGTGCAGGACAACGGCGGAATCTACTTCGTGCCGGCCTTCTCCGGCCTGTTCGCGCCGTACTGGCGTTCCGACGCACGCGGCGCGATCGTCGGGCTGTCGCGGTTCAACTCCAACGCCCATATCGCGCGCGCGACCCTGGAGGCGATCTGTTATCAGAGCCGGGACGTCGTCGACGCGATGGCTGCCGACTCCGGGGTGAAACTGGAGGTGCTGAAGGTCGACGGCGGGGTGACTCTCAACGAACTGTGCATGCAGATCCAGGCCGATGTCCTCGGCGTGGACGTGGTCCGCCCGATGGTGCCGGAGACGACGGCGCTGGGCGCGGCCTACGCCGCCGGTTTGGCGGTCGGCTACTGGTCAGACCCGGAGGATCTACGGGCCAACTGGCAGGAGAGCCGGCGCTGGAAGCCGCACTGGACCGAGCAGCAGCGGGCCGAGGGTTACGCGGGCTGGCGCAAGGCCGTGCAGCGCACCCTGGATTGGGTGGAGGTCTAGCGACCGCCCGCGATTTCGGCGCGGTTCTCGTCGCTGAGCGGCGGAAAGCGCGCCGAACCGGAGGGGCGGTGTAACAGTAGAGAGATGACCCAGACCACCGATGATCTCGGTAACCTCCCCACCGCCACGGCGAGCGACCCGGCGGCGCAGGACGACCCGCGGCCGTTCCACATGCGCGGCAACTACGCGCCGGTGCCCGACGAGTTGACCGAATACGACCTCCCGGTGCAGGGTGCCATCCCGACTGAGTTGAACGGGTGGTACCTGCGCAACGGCTCCAACCCGCGCACACCCACCGGCCACTGGTTCATCGGCGACGGCATGATCCACGGCGTTCGCATCGAGGGCGGTGCGGCCAAGTGGTACCGCAACCGCTGGGTGCGCACCGAGAGCTTCGAAACCCCGTTTCCGCTCTACAACGCCGACGGCACCCGCAACCTGCGGTCCTCGGTGGCCAACACCCATATCGTCAACCACGCCGGCAAGACGCTGGCACTGGTCGAGTCGTCGTTGCCGTACCAGATCACCAACGATCTCGAGACTGTCGGATGCTACGACTTCGACGGGAAACTCGACGATGCGATGACGGCCCACCCGAAGATCTGCCCGACCACCGGGGAACTCCATTTCTTCGGCTATGGCAACATCTTTCAGCCGCATGTCACCTATCACCGGGCCGACGCCGACGGGGTTCTGACGGTCAATCGGCCGGTCGAGGTTCCGGCGCTGACCATGATGCACGACTTCGCCATGACGTCCGGGCACGTGATTTTCATGGACCTGCCGATCGTGTTCAACCTCGACATCGCGATCAACGGCAAGGGTGACATGCCCTACCGGTGGGACGACAACTACGGCGCCAGGTTCGGCGTACTGCGCCGGGATGACCCGTTCGGGGAGATCCGGTGGTTCGACATCGACCCGTGCTACGTCTTCCATGTCGCCAACGCTTTTGAGACCGGCCCGGGAACGGGCTCGAATTCCATTGTGGTGCAAGCTGTCCGCTACCCCGAACTGTGGCGCAATGACGGGGGATTCGGGGCCAGCGGGGTGCTGTGGGAATGGCGACTCGCTCAGGACGGATCTGTGACCGAGCGCCAACTCGACGACCGGGCGGTGGAGTTCCCGCGTATCGACGACCGACTGGCCGGAATGCCGGCCCGCTACGCGGTCTCGGTGGGTGATGCCGCGCTGGTGCGCTACGACCTCAATACCGGTGCGGCCGTGGAACATCGCTTCGGCACGCCGGATGCGCCCGGCGGTCCCGGCGAAGCCGTATTCGTCCCGTCGCCGCATGGTCCGGCCGACGAGATCAACGGCTGGTACCTGGCCTATGTTTACGACCCGGCCCGTGACAGCAGCGAACTGGTGATCCTCGACGCCGCCGATTTCGGCGCCGAACCGGTGGCCCGGATCCAACTTCCGCGGCGGGTGCCCTACGGGTTCCACGGGAACTGGATCAGCGACTGACGCTGGCACGAAATCGCCCGGAACGCCGGTTCGGCGGGACGGCGATCCCGAACTTCCGCGCAACAAGCGATAAGTCGGTTCTTGGCAATATGCCGAACCGCGTGCGCGGAATATTAGGCAACCCCTACTGTATGCGGGACCGCAGATACTGACGCACTAGTTAAAGGGGGTGTGACGCCATGGGACGTTCGGTCATGGTGCGCTCCCGTTACCCGCTCAGCCGCACGTCGGGGCTGATCGGCGGATGACGACATCAGAGGCGGGCCGCAAAGGCAGCGACGGCATCCGGGAGATCGACAACTGGGTCTCCGGCTATGTCGACCGTCATCCGCGCGCCGCCATCAACACCCTGGGCAATCAGGCCATCATGGCGGTCCGGATCATCCAGACGCTGTTCAAGGACCTGATCACCGGCCAGTTCCAGTGGCAGGAGTTCATCCGCCAAGCCGCCTTTATGGCCGGCACCTCGGTACTGCCGACCATCTTCGTCGCACTGCCCATCGGGGTGACGCTCTCGGTGCAGTTCGCCCTGTTGGCCGGCCAGGTGGGCGCCACCTCGATGTCCGGGGCTGCCAGCGGCCTGGCGGTGATCCGGCAGGCCGCCTCACTGGTCGCCGCGATCATCATGGCCGCGGCTGTCGGGTCGGCGATCACCGCAGACCTCGGTGCTCGCAAGATCCGCGACGAGATCGACGCCATGGAAGTGCTCGGCATCTCGCCGATCCAGCGACTGGTCGTCCCCCGGTTCGTCGCGGCAATCCTGATCTCCATCGCGTTGACAGGGTTGGTGTGCTTCACCGGCTTCCTCGCCAGTTACCTGTTCAACACGTATTTCCAGCACGGTGCCCCAGGCAGCTTCGTGGGGACCTTCGCGTCATTCACCACGACGGCGGATATGAAACTGGCGATGGTCAAAGCCGTCGTCTACGGCGCGATCGTGGGCGTGGTTGCGTGTGAGAAGGGGTTGTCCACCCGAGGCGGGTCGATCGGCGTCGCCAACGCGGTGAACTCCTCGGTCGTCGAGTCGATTCTGCTGCTGATGATCGTCAACGTCGCGATCAGCCAGCTGTACCTGATCCTCTTCCCGAAGACGGGGCTATAGCAATGACGGTTACCGAAAAGCCGGTGGTTGCCAAGCCATCGACGCCGATTCCTCCGGTCTTCCAGAAGTTGAAGGGCCTTGGGTCGAAGCTGACCAGCCCGATCCAGCAGGTCGGCCACATCATCATCTTCTTCGGGAAGGCACTTGCCGGAATCCCGACCGTGCTCAAGAGCTACCGCGGGGAGTACACCCGGCTGCTGTCGGACGTCGCCTGGGGTAACGGCTCACTGGTGGTCGGCGGCGGTACCGCCGCCGACCACCAGTGAGCCGTTACCCCAGGCGACGTCCGACAGCA
>JAHBAP020000258.1 GCA_018500005.2 Mycobacterium sp.
CCGTCTTTCCGGTGTGGGGACGGGCGGCTTCGGCTGCAGCAATCGGATCGGCCGTGCCACCGCCGTTGGGTGCGGTGGCGGTGGTGGAACGACTGCAGGCGACCAGCGCCGCGCCGCCGAGCACGCTGGCAGCGAGGAACCCGCGTCTGCTGAGCGTGGTGGAGGCAAGGGGCTGACTGGTCATCGCAATCCCGTCGTCGGCGGCGTTGTCGTTCCACTGTGCTCCACGCAGCCCGGGGGTTTGGTGTTGGTTGTGTGAAGATTCCCTCAAGATGCCGAAGCGCCGCTCCAGCACGGCACGATGAAGGCATGGATCTGAATGCCGAGTCTGTTCCAGGTGGCGCCGACCTGGGCTATCGCGCTTTGGTGGTCGATGACGAGGCGGCATTGGCCGACGTGGTCGCCAGCTACCTGACCCGCGAGCACTTCGAGGTCACGGTATGCCACACCGGGGCCGAGGCACTGGCGGTGGCCCGCGACGTCGACCCCGACGTCGTGGTGCTCGACCTGGGACTGCCCGGCCTCGACGGGCTTGAGGTCTGCCGGCAACTGCGCACCTTCTCCGACGCCTACGTGGTCATGCTCACCGCTCGTGACACCGAGATGGACACCATCGTCGGGCTGTCGGTCGGCGCCGACGACTACGTGACCAAACCCTTCAGCCCGCGCGAACTGGTCGCCCGGATCAGGGCAATGCTGCGCCGCCCGCGTGCGGTGCCCGCCGCGCTGGTGCCGCCCGCCGGTCAGGCTCCGGCCCGGGTGTTCGGGCCGCTGTCGATCGACATCCCCAGCCGCCAGGTCTTCAGCGACGGTGCACTGATCCCATTGACCCGCACCGAGTTCGACATCCTGGCTGCCCTGTCGTCGCGGCCCGGGGTGGTGTGGACCCGCCGCCAACTCATCGACGCGGTCTGGGGCGAACCGTGGGTCGGCAACGACCACCTCGTCGACGTCCACGTCGGGCACCTGCGCCGCAAGCTCGCCGACGATCCCGCCGACCCCCGCTTCGTGTTCACCGTCCGCGGGGTTGGCTACCGGATGGGCAGCGGGGAATGATCCCCATCCTGCCCTCCGCGCCCACGGGCCTGGGAATGCGTCAACGGCTGCTGATCGCCCAAGCCCTGGTGCTGATCGCCGGCGGGGTGACCACCTGGGTGGTCGCCTCGCTGGTCGGCCCGGCGCTGTTCCGTGAGCATCTGCACCGAGCCGGGGTCGCACACGACTCCAACGAGCAGTTCCACGCCGAGCAGGCTTATCAGCACGCCACCGCGCTGTCGATCGCGGTCGCGATCACCGTCGCCGCGCTGACCGCGTTCGTGGTCACCGCCTACCTGAGCCGACGCCTGCAACGCTCCATCGCCGAGGTATCGGCGGCGGCATCCGCCGTCGCCGAGGGAAACTACGACATCCGAGTCGCCCCACCGCAACTCGGGGAGGAATTCGACGAACTCGCCGTCGCGTTCAACCGGATGGCGGCGCGCCTGCAGTCGGTGGAATCCACCCGCCGCCAGCTCTTCGGCGACCTCGCCCACGAGATCCGCACCCCGGTGTCGGTCCTGGAGGCCTACCTCGAAGCCGTCGAAGACGGAGTGAAAACCCTTGATCCGCAGACCATCGCGATGCTGCGCGAACAGACCGGCCGGCTAGTGAGGTTCTCCAACGACGCCGCCGCCCTGGCCCAGGCCGAGGAAGCCCGCGCCGCCATCACCCCGCAATGGGTGAATATCGGCGAGCTCATCGGCGCAGCGACAGCCACTGTCACCGACCGATACGCCTCCAAGAACGTCACCCTCCTCACGAGGGCCCACGGCGGCCGGTTGTGGGCAGACCGGCAACGGCTGATGCAGATCCTGGGCAACCTGCTCGACAACGCGCTGCGGCACACCCCCGCCGGCGGGCACGTCACCCTGACCGCCGCCCGCACCGGTCCAGAGGTCGTCTTCACCGTCGCCGATGACGGCGAAGGGATCACCGCCGAGCACCTGCCGCATCTGTTCGAGCGGTTCTATCGCGCCGACTACGCCCGCGACCGCGGCCGCGGCGGCTCGGGCATCGGCCTGGCCATCGTCAAAGCCCTGACCGAGGCCCACGGCGGTCACGTCAGTGTGACCAGCCGTGGGCCCGGACACGGCACCACATTCACGGTGTCAGTGCCCATCCAGCAGCCAGGCGCAACCTACCGCGCCAATCACCGCGAAGCTGGCTCCACCACGTGATAACCGGCGCGCTGCACGGCATCCTCAACCGCACGAGCGGTCAGGCCAGCGGAACTGGTCACGGTGATCGATGAATCACCCTGTGGGACAAGACTAACCGCCACTTCCGTCACCGTATCGAGGGCTTCCAGTTCAGCGGTGACCGCACGCACGCAATCCCCGCACGTCATGCCCTGAACCAGAAACGTCAGTGTCTGCAACATCGAGACCCGCTCTATAACGAGCTCAAGATCTGGTTCATCGTGTCGATCTCCTTCTGCTGGGTCTCCAGGATCGACTTGGCCATCGCCACAGCGTCGGGGAACTGACCGTTCTTGATCTCGTCCTGGGCCATGGTCAACGCACCCTGGTGGTGCTTGATCATCCCGGTCAGATACAGCTTGGCGGCCTCGGCCCCGTTGGCGTTCTTCAACGCATCCATATCGGCCTGCGACATCATCCCGCTCATCCCGGACATGTCACCCATACCGCCCATCCCGGGCATCATCGAACCACTGGGCATCATCGAACCACTGGGCATCATCGAACCACTGGGCATCATCGAACCACTGGGCATCATCGAACCACTGGGCATCATGCTGGTGGTCGGGGCGCCCGATCCCTGCATGCCGCCGTGATCCATGCCCGGCATACCGCTCATGCCACCGTGATCCATGCCCGGCATGCCGCTCATGCTCGGCATTCCGCTCATGTTGCCCGTGCCCCACTGGCTGATCCAGCCCTGCATCGTCTCGATCTCCGGGCCCTGGGCGGCCTTGATCTGCTTGGCCAGATCCACCACGCGCGGGTCGATGCCCTGCTTGGCCAGGATGATGTCGCTCATCTCGACCGCCTGCTGGTGATGCGGGATCATCATCTGCGCGAAGTGCATGTCGGCCATGTTGTGCGCCGCGGCCGGGGCGGCCGAAGACGTCTGGGTCGTCGACGGCGCCGCCGAGGAGGTTGCTTCCTTCGTCGCTGAGTTACTACACGCCCCGAGGGCGGCTACCGCGGCCAGCGCCGCCATCCCGGTCACCACAGTCCTTGTCTTGTTCACCACATGCCTTTCGTCGGTTGTCACGTTGGTTCGGCTTCCAGCCTCCCGCGTTTGGATAGGGGTGTCCTAGCTGTTCTGTGAAGATTCGATAAAGAACGGGCTCCGTCGCCCCAGCCCCGTGGTGGGCGTGCCAGATTCGGGAACGACTATCCATACCGGCAATTTGGGAGGGGAACACCGCATGAGCATCGCCATCTCGACCTCACTGCAGGTGCCGTTCGATGATGCGGTCACCCGCACCCGCGAGGCTCTGGCCGGCCAGGGTTTCGGGGTCCTCACCGAGATCGACATGAAAGCCACGCTGAAGGCCAAGCTGGATCAGGACATGGAGAACTATCTGATCCTGGGCGCGTGTAATCCCCCACTGGCTCACCGCGCGGTGGAGATCGACCGCCAGATCGGGCTGCTGCTGCCGTGCAACGTCGTGGTGCGCACCGATCCTGCCGACGACAGCCGTGTGCTGGTGGAAGCGATGAACCCGCAACTGCTCGTTGAGGTCACCAGCGAGCCGGCGCTGCAGCCGGTCGCCGATGAGGTCGCGGCCAAACTACGCACAGCGATCCAAGCATTGAGCGGCACCGCCTGATTCGCCTCAACCGGCATGAGGCTGCAAGGGCACCGAGGCGCGATGTCCGGCGGATACCTGAGGCGCGATGTCCGGCGGATACCGGTCAGTGGGCTGTCAATCGCAACATGTCGAGGCGCTGATGGTATTCGGCGTCGTCGATCTCCCCGCGGGCGAACCGCGCCGCGAGAATCTGTTCAGGTGACGGGCCGGCGGACACCACCGGCGTGCCGGTTCCGCGGCGGGCTGCACCGGATCCGGTCCGGGTCAGGGCGATGATGCCGACGACGACGAGAATCCAGAACAGAACCATGCCGACAGTCATTCCTGCATAGCCCCATCCGCTCATGTTGTGGTCGGACCAGACCATGTCGGGTTCTCCTTCCGGTGCGTCACACCTGGGCGCTTGCTGTTGGGTGTTACCCAGCCTGCCGGGTCTGGACCGCAAATCCGATGACGTTTCTGTGAAGATTGCCTCAAGGTGTCCGTCCGGTTCCCCGGGCGTGAGACTGGCTGCGCCGCCGGAGGCGACGGCTGTCTCGGGTCCGCTGCGACTAGCATGGGGACCCGTCCAGCGATCGCGACACGTCAGACCGGGAGTATCTCCGATGCAGCTACGAGGGTTCGGTGACCTTGAAGCTGTCGTCATGAACGCAATGTGGGACCGTGGCGAATCGGCGACCGTCCGGGACATCTTCGACACCCTCACCGACGACCGCCGTATCGCCTACACCACCGTGATGTCCACCATGGACAACCTCCACCGCAAGGGATGGCTGCAGCGCGAACAGGAGGGCAGGGCATACCGCTACCAGGTGACCCTGAGCCGGGAGGAGCACTCCGCGCAGCTGATGCGGGCCGCCTTCAACTCCGGCGGCGACACCGAGCTGGTGCTCAGCTTCTTTCTCGACCAAATGGATGACGAAGCCTCCGATCAGGCCAGAGATGCCTTGAGGCGGATCCTGCGACGCCGCCGCCGCTGACCGCGGCACACCCGCCCGAGCGGGCCAGCGAACTACTACAGAAATCAGTACTATAACGGTTAGTAGTCCAGGTCGCAGCGTCCCGGGAGGTGCCCAGACATGGTGGGGAGCGTTCACCGGCGGGCGGCGCTCGGCGTCGCATCGGCGTTGGCCCTGGCAACCGTCGTCC
>JAHBAP020000423.1 GCA_018500005.2 Mycobacterium sp.
CCCGGAGACCCCGGCCGACCGCCCGGTGCAACGCCTGCTTGCGTCCGGACTGCTGCGCCAGATGGACGCCGAGACCGTGCTGCTACCCCGGGTGGTCGGGCAGATGCTGCGCGGGGAGGAGCCCGGACCGACGTCCCTCACCGCTCCCGACCCGGTGGTGAGCACGACGTCGGTCAAGGATGTGGACGCCTCGGCGGCCGGGGCGGTATTGGAGTTGATCCGGCAGGTCGAGGTGATTCTGGAGACCCTCTCCGCTGCGCCGGTTCCCGAATTGCGCAGCGGCGGCCTGGGCATCCGGGAGGCCAAGCGACTTTCCAAGCTCACCGGCATCGACGAGCAGCGGCTCGGGCTGATCCTGGAATTGACCGCGGCGGCCGGCCTGATCGCCAGCGGTGTCCCGGGGGTACCCACCCCGGACGCGGCGACCTTCTGGGCGCCGACGGTGGCTGCCGACCGGTTCGCTGAAGCCCCGACGGCCTCGCGCTGGCTTCAGTTGGCGAGCGCGTGGCTGGACCTTCCGTCCCGGCCGGGCCTGGTCGGCGACCGCGGACCGGACGGGAAACCCTATGCAGCACTGTCAGATTCGCTCTATTCCACTGCCGCACCGCTGGACCGTCGACTACTTCTGAGCCTGCTGGCCGATCTGCCCGAGGGGGCCGGCGTCGATGCCACCTCCGCGTCTCGGGCGCTGATCTGGCGTCGCCCACGTTGGGCGGCGCGGCTTCAACCTGTTCCGGTCGGCCACCTGCTCGACGAGGCCCACGCGGTCGGCCTGACCGGACGCAATGCGTTGAGCACACCCGCACGGGTGCTGCTCGGAGACGGTGACGAGGCGCCGATGGGCGCGATGACCGCAGCCCTGCCCGCCCCGATCGACTACTTCCTGGTTCAGGCCGATCTGACCGTGGTCGTGCCCGGGCCCCTGGTCCGTGAGACCGCCGATGAATTGGCGGCGGTCGCGACCGTCGAATCCGCGGGTGCGGCGATGGTCTACCGGGTCGGCGAGCAGTCCGTCCGACACGCCCTGGATACCGGGCGTACCGCCGAGGGCTTGCAGCGGTTTTTCGAAAAGCACTCCAAAACTCCTGTCCCGCAGGGCTTGAGCTATCTCATCAACGACGTGGCCCGTCGTCACGGGCAACTTCGGGTCGGCATCGCGACGTCCTTCCTGCGTTGCGACGACCCGGTGCTGCTGTCCCACGCCGTCGTCTCGCCGGCACTGGCCGGCCTGGAGGTGCGACTGCTCGCGCCGACGGTGGCTGTGTCTCAAGCGCCGATAGCCGAGGTGCTGGCCGCGCTTCGGCAGGGCGGCTTCGCCCCGGCGGCCGAGGACTCCTCGGGAGCCATCGTCGACCTGCGCCGCCGCGCGGCCCGGGTGCCGGCCAACCCGGTGCGACGACTGGCCCGCACCCCGTCGCGGCCCAGTCCGGAGAGCCTGGCCACCGTGGTGTCGGTGCTGCGTCGGGTCGACGCCTCGCCACTCGGCGGGATGCGGGTGGACCCGGCCGTCGCCATCGCACTGCTGCAGCAGGCCGCCGTCCTCGGCAGGGACGTCCTGATCGGATACGTCGACCCCGCCGGAGTCGCCACCCAGCGGGTGGTCCGGCCGCTGTCGGTTCGCGGTGGGCAACTCACGGCGTGGGATCCGACCCAGGGCCGGCCCCGGGAGTTCGCCGTGCACCGCGTGACCTCGGTGATGTCGGCGGAGTCCGGATAATGGTTCGCATGACGCCGAGGATTGACGCGTGACTGACGGCCCCCTGATCGTCCAGAGCGATAAGACGGTCCTGCTCGAAGTCGACCACGAGCAGGCCAACGCAGCCCGGGCTGCCATCGCGCCGTTCGCCGAACTGGAACGCGCGCCCGAACACGTGCACACCTACCGGATCACCCCGCTGGCGCTCTGGAATGCCCGCGCCGCCGGGCACGACGCCGAGCAGGTGGTCGACGCCCTGGTCACCTTCTCCCGGTACGCGGTACCCCAGCCCCTGCTGGTCGACATCGTCGACACCATGGCCCGCTACGGACGGCTGCAACTGGTCAAGCACCCGGCCCATGGGTTGTGTCTGCTGAGTTTGGACCGCGCGGTGCTCGAGGAAGTGCTGCGCAACAAGAAGATCACCCCGATGCTGGGCGCACGGATCGACAACGACACCGTCATCGTCCATCCCAGCGAGCGGGGCCGGGTCAAGCAGATGCTGCTCAAGATCGGTTGGCCCGCCGAGGATTTGGCCGGCTACGTCGACGGCGAGGCACACCCGATCACCCTGGACCAGGACGGCTGGCACCTGCGCGACTACCAGCAGATGGCGGCCGATTCGTTCTGGGCCGGTGGGTCCGGTGTTGTGGTGCTGCCCTGTGGTGCGGGCAAGACCATCGTCGGCGCCGCCGCCATGGCCAAGGCATCGGCCACAACGCTGATTCTGGTGACCAACACCGTGGCGGGGCGGCAGTGGAAGCGCGAACTGATCGCCCGCACCTCGCTGACCGAGGAAGAGATCGGCGAGTACTCCGGGGAACGCAAGGAGATCCGCCCGGTCACCATCGCCACCTATCAGGTGATCACCCGGCGCACCAAGGGCGAGTACCGGCATCTCGAGCTGTTCGACAGCCGCGACTGGGGCCTGATCGTCTACGACGAGGTCCATCTGCTGCCCGCGCCGGTATTCCGGATGACCGCAGACCTGCAGTCGCGGCGACGACTGGGTCTGACCGCGACGCTGATCCGGGAGGACGGCCGCGAGGGCGACGTGTTCAGCCTGATCGGCCCGAAGCGCTACGACGCACCCTGGAAGGATATCGAGGCGCAGGGCTGGATCGCCCCGGCGGAATGCGTCGAGG
>JAHBAP020000574.1 GCA_018500005.2 Mycobacterium sp.
ATCGCGGTTCAGACCGAGGACAAGTACGGCGTGAAGATCCCGGACGAGGACCTGGCCGGCCTGCGCACCGTCGGTGACGTCGTCGCCTACATCCAGAAGCTGGAAGAAGAGAACCCCGAGGCCGCCGCCGCGCTGCGCGAGAAGTTCTCCTCGGAGTCGTGACGATGTCTTCCTCGAGGCCTTCAACCGCCAACGGGGGTTTCCCGAGCGTCGTGGTCACCGCTGTTGAGGCGACCACGGCGCTCGGCGCCGATATCGACACCACCTGGAAGGGCCTGCTCGCCGGGGAGAGCGGCATCCGGATTCTCGAGGACGACTTCGTCGAGAAGTGGGACCTTCCGGTGCGGATCGGCGGGCACCTCGTCGATCCGGTCGACGACCACATGGGCCGGCTTGACCTTCGCCGGATGTCCTACGTCCAGCGGATGTCGAAATTTCTCGGCAGCCGGATGTGGGAGTCCGCGGGCAAGCCGGAGGTCGATCCGGACCGCTTCGCCGTCGTCATCGGCACTGGTCTGGGCGGCGGCGAGAAGATCGTCGAAACCTACGACCTGATGAACGAGGGCGGCATCCGCAAGGTGTCACCGCTGGCCGTTCAGATGATCATGCCCAACGGCGCGGCAGCGGTCGTCGGCCTCGAACTGGGCGCCCGCGCCGGGGTCATCACCCCGGTGTCGGCCTGCTCCTCGGGATCCGAAGCCATCGCCCACGCCTGGCGGCACATCGTCATGGGTGATGCCGACATCGTCGTCTGCGGCGGCGTCGAGGGCATGATCGAGGCGCTGCCCATCGCGGCGTTCTCGATGATGCGTGCCATGTCGACCCGCAACGACGAACCCGAGCGTGCCTCGCGTCCGTTCGACAAGGACCGCGACGGCTTCGTGTTCGGCGAGGCCGGCGCGATGATGATCCTCGAGACCGAGGAGCACGCCAAGGCCCGTGGCGCCAAGCCGTTGGCCCGACTGATGGGCGCCGGCATTACCTCCGACGCTTTCCACATGGTGGCTCCGGCCTCCGACGGACTTCGGGCCGGCGGGGCGATGAAGCGTGCGCTGGAGACGGCGGGCCTGTCGCCCAAGGACATTCACCACGTCAACGCCCACGCCACCTCCACATCGATCGGCGACCTCGCCGAGGCGGCGGCCATCCGGGTCGCCGGTGTGGAGCACGCGCCGGTGTACGCGCCGAAGTCCGCGCTGGGCCACTCCATCGGCGCAGTGGGCGCCTTGGAGTCGATCCTCACGGTTCTGTCTCTGCGGGACGGGGTAATCCCGCCCACGCTGAACTACGAGACCCCCGATCCGGAGATCGACCTCGATGTCGTTGCGGGCGAACCCCGTTACGGCGACTACCAGTACGCGATCAACAACTCGTTCGGTTTCGGTGGGCACAACGTGGCGCTCGCCTTCGGACGGTACTGACACGGGCAGAAGGGCCGAGCTCCACCGATGGGACAGCTGACAACGGGTAACGGTCTGCCGAACGTGGTCGTCACCGGCTTTGCCATGACGACCGCGTTGGCGACCGACGCCGAGAACACCTGGAAGAAACTCCTCGACGGGCAATCCGGCATTCGCAAGCTGGACGATCCCTTCGTCGAGGAGTACGACCTCCCGGTTCGTATCGGCGGCCATCTGCTGGAGGACTTTGAGAGTGAACTCAACAAGGTCGAACTCCGGCGGATGTCCTACCTGCAACGGATGGCGACGGTTGTCGGCCGCCGGGCCTGGCAGAACGCCGGGTCCCCGGAGGTCGACACCCGGCGCCTGATGGTGTCGGTCGGTACCGGGATGGGTTCGTCGGAGGAGCTGCTGTTCGCCTACGACGATATGCGTAACAAGGGCCTGCGCGCGGTGTCCCCGCTGGTGGTGCAGAAGTTCATGCCCAATGGGGCCGCCGCGGTCATCGGGCTGGAACTCGGCGCGAAAGCCGGCGTGTGCACGGCGATCTCGGCGTGCGCGTCCGGATCGGAAGCCATCGCCAACGCCTGGCGCAACATCGTCTACGGCGAGGCCGACATGGCGATCTGCGGCGGTGTGGAGACCAAGATCGAGGCGGTCCCGATTGCCGGGTTCGCCCAGATGCGCATCGTCCTGTCGACCTCCAACGACGACCCGCCCGGCGCCTGCCGGCCGTTCGACCGGGACCGCAACGGCTTCGTGTTCGGCGAGGCCGCTGCGCTCATGGTGATCGAGACCGAGGAGCACGCGAAAGCCCGCGGCGCCAACATCATTGCCCGCATCATGGGGGCTTCGGTCACCTCCGACGGCTACCACATCGTCGCGCCCGATCCCAACGGCGAGCAGGCCGGACAGGCCATCTCCCGGGCTGTCCAACTGGCCGGGCTGCAGCCGGGCGACATCGACCACATCAACGCTCATGCCACCGGCACCTCGGTGGGTGACGTCGCCGAAGGCAAGGCCATCAACAACGCGATGCGCGGCCATCGCCCCGCGGTCTACGCCCCCAAGTCGGCGCTGGGCCACTCGGTCGGCGCGGTCGGCGCGGTGGAGTCGATCCTCACCGTGATGGCACTACGCGACGGGGTGATCCCGCCGACGCTCAACCTGAAGAATCTCGATCCGGAGATCGACCTCGACGTGGTGGCCGGCGAACCGCGCACGGGTGACTACAAATACGCGGTGAACAACTCGTTCGGTTTCGGGGGACACAACGTCGCAATCGCGTTCGGCAAGTACTGACCTGACCAGGAGGTTCGGATGACCATCATGGCTCCCGATGCTGTCGGCGAGAAGCTTGACCCGCGCGACCCGCTGCTGCGACTGCGAAAGTTCTTCGACCCCGGCAGCGTGGAGTTGCTGCACGAACGCGACCGCTCCGGCATTCTCGCCGCCTCGGGCACCGTCAACGGCGTCCGCACCATCGCCTTCTGCACCGACGGCACCGTCATGGGCGGGGCGATGGGCGTGGAAGGCTGCCAGCACATCGTCAACGCCTACGACCTTGCGATCGAGGAGCACAGCCCGATCGTGGGCATCTGGCACTCGGGCGGTGCCCGGTTGGCCGAGGGTGTGCGCGCCCTGCACGCGGTGGGCCTGGTCTTCGAGGCGATGATCCGGGCTTCCGGTCACATCCCGCAGATCTCGGTGGTGGTCGGATTCGCCGCCGGCGGCGCCGCCTACGGGCCGGCCCTGACCGACGTGGTGATCATGGCCCCGGAGGGCCGGGTCTTCGTCACCGGTCCCGATATCGTCCGCAGCGTGACCGGCGAGGACGTCGACATGGAGTCCCTCGGCGGCCCGGAGACCCACCACAAGAAGTCCGGCGTGTGCCACATCGTGGCCGACGACGAGTTGGACGCCTACGCCCGCGGCCGCCGCTTGGTCGGATACTTCTGCCAGCAGGGCCATTTCGACCGTTCCAAGGCCGAGGCCGGCGACGTCGACCTGCACGCGCTGCTGCCGGAGTCGGCGCGGCGGGCCTACGATGTGCACCCCCTGGTCGAGGCTCTGCTCGATTCGGACTCCCCGTTCGAGGAGTTCCAGTCCAAGTGGGCGCCGTCGATGGTGGTCGGCCTGGGCCGGCTATCCGGCCGGACCGTCGGCGTGCTGGCCAACAACCCGTTGCGCCTCGGCGGCTGCCTGAATTCCGAAAGTGCCGAGAAGGCAGCCCGTTTCGTACGGCTCTGCAACGCCTTCGGCATTCCACTGGTGGTGATCGTCGACGTGCCGGGCTACCTGCCCGGGGTAGACCAGGAATGGGGCGGGGTGGTTCGCCGCGGCGCGAAACTGCTGCACGCATTCGGCGAGTCAGAGGTTCCCCGGGTGACGTTGGTGACCCGCAAAATCTACGGCGGCGCCTACATCGCGATGAACTCCCGCTCGCTGGGCGCCACCAAGGTGTTCGCCTGGCCGGACGCCGAGGTCGCCGTGATGGGCGCCAAGGCTGCGGTGGGCATCCTGCACAAGAAGACCCTGGCCGCTGCCTCCGACGACGAGCGCGAGGCCCTGCACGAGCAACTGGCCGCCGAGCATGAG
>JAHBAP020000321.1 GCA_018500005.2 Mycobacterium sp.
CCAGAGCGTCGGCGTCTACGTCGGCAGTTCCACCAACGACTACAGCTACCTGGCGATGATGGACCCGCGCACCGCGCACCCGTATGCCATCACCGGCACCGCCAGTTCGATCATCGCCAACCGGGTGTCCTACTTCTACGACTTCCGCGGGCCGTCGGTGGCGGTGGACACCGCCTGTTCGTCGTCGCTGGTCGCCGTGCACTCCGGTGTGCAGGCGCTGCGTTCCGGCGAAGCCGACGTTGTCCTCGCCGGCGGCGTGAATGCCCTTGTGACGCCGGCGGTCACGATCGGCTTCGACGAGGTCGGCGGCGTGTTGGCACCCGATGGTCGGATCAAGTCGTTCTCCGCCGACGCCGACGGCTACGCGCGGTCCGAGGGCGGCGGCATGCTGGTCCTCAAGCGGCTCGCCGACGCCCGGCGCGACGGCGACGATATCCTCGCGGTGATCGCCGGCAGTGCGATCAACCACGACGGCCGCTCCAACGGCATGCTCGCGCCGAACCCGGACGCCCAGGCCGAGGTGCTGCGTAAGGCCTATCGTGACGCCGGCATCAATCCCCGCACGGTGGACTACATCGAGGCGCATGGCACCGGCACCATTCTCGGCGACCCGATCGAGGCCGACGCGCTTGGCCGGGTGGTCGGCCGCGGGCGTGCCGCCGAGCAGCCCGCGCTGCTGGGCGCGGTGAAGTCCAACGTCGGTCACCTGGAGTCCGCCGCGGGCGCGGCAAGCCTGGCCAAGGTGGCACTCTCGTTGCGCAACAACAAGATTCCGCCGTCGATCAACTACGCCGGGCCGAACCCCTACATCGACTTCGACGGGGTGCACCTGAAGGTGGCCGACACCGTCAGCGAGTGGCCGCGCTACAGCGGCACTGCCATCGCCGGGGTGTCCGGCTTCGGGTTCGGCGGGGCGAACGCGCACCTGGTGCTGCGCGAGGTGCTGCCGGCGGACCTGATCGAACCCGAGCCCGAACCGGAGTCGGAGCCCGTGGAATCCCCGCTGTCCGAAGCCGACGCGGTGTATGTCGGCGGCGTGCGGATGGACGAATACGGCGAATTCATCGACGATGATGACGACTACGGCGACGACCACTATGCGGCCGCCGTCGACGAGGAGCCCGAACTCCCCGGCTTGACCGACGAGGCGCTGCGTCTGCTGGAGGTCGCGCGCGAGGAACTGGCAGCCAAAGAGGCCACGGACCCGGTCAAACCGATTGTCCCGCTGGCGGTTTCCGGTTTTCTGACGTCCCGCAAACGCGCCACCGCAGCCGAGTTGGCCGACTGGGTCGACAGCCCCGAGGGTCGCGCCACCCCACTGGAGGCGATCGGACGGTCGCTGTCGCGGCGCAACCACGGCCGGTCTCGCGCGGTAGTTATGGCCCGCGACCACGACGAGGCCGTCAAGGGCCTGCGGGCGATCGCCGAGGGCAAGCAGACCCCGCTGGTCTACAGCGCCGATTGTCCGGTGACCAACGGACCGGTCTGGGTGCTGGCTGGTTTCGGTGCCCAGCACCGCAAGATGGGCAAGAGCCTGTACCTGCGCGACGACGTGTTCGCCGAGTGGATCAACAAGGTGGACAGCCTGATTCAGGACGAGCGCGGCTATTCGATCCTCGAACTGATCCTCGACGACTCGATCGACTACACCGACGAGACCTGCCAGTACCCGATCGAAGTGGTGCAGTTGGTCATCTTCGCCATCCAGATCGCCCTCGGCGAACTGCTCAAGCACCACGGCGCCAAGCCCGCCGCGGTGGTGGGGCAGTCCCTCGGCGAGGCGGCCGCCGCCTACTTCGCCGGCGGCCTGTCGCTGGCAGACGCCACCCGGACCATCTGCGCGCGTTCGCATCTGATGGGCGAGGGCGAGGCGATGCTGTTCGGCGAGTACATCCGGCTGATGGCCCTGGTCGAGTACTCCGCCGACGAGATCGCAACGGTGTTCTCCGATTTCCCCGGACTGGAGGTCTGCGTCTACGCGGCGCCGTCCCAGACCGTGATCGGCGGTCCGCCTGCCGAGGTCGATGCGATCATCGAGCGCTGCGAGCGGGAGGGCAAGTTCGCGCGCAAGTTCGCGACCAAGGGCGCTTCACACACCCAGCAGATGGATCCGCTGCTCGGTGAACTGGCCGCCGAGTTGCAGGGCATCGAGGCCTGCCCGCTGAAGATCGGCTACTTCTCCACCGTGCACGAGGGCAACTACATCCGCCCCGGCGAGGTGATCCACGACGTGGACTATTGGAAGAAGGGTCTGCGGCACAGCGTCTACTTCACCCACGGCATCCGCAACGCGGTGGACAACGGGCACACCACATTCCTGGAATTGGCCCCGAATCCGGTGGCGCTCATGCAGGTCGGCCTGACCACCGCCTCGGCCGGACTGCACGACGGACAGCTGATCGCGACACTGGCGCGCAAGGAGGACGAAGTCGACTCCATGGTGGCGGCCATGGCGCAGCTCTACGTCTACGGTCACGATCTGGACTTCCGGACCATGTTCTCCCCGGCCGAGGGTCCGCAGGACTATGCGCACATCCCGCCGACCAGGTTCCGCCGCAAGGAACACTGGCTCAACGCGCACTTCTCCGCCGACGGCTCGGCGCTGATCCCCGGCACCCACGTCGCCATGCCGGACGGCCGGCACGTCTGGGAGTACGCCGGCGGCGGCGCGACCGACCTGGCTGCGCTGGTGAAAGCCGCTGCGGTACAGGTGCTTCCGGACGCCACCCTGAGCGCCGCCGAGCAGCGCGCGGTGCCCGGTGAGGGTGCGCGGCTGGTGACCACTCTGACCCGTCACCCCGGCGGGGCGTCGGTGCAGGTGCATGCCCGTATCGACGAGTCGTTCACGCTGGTGTACGACGCGATCGTGACGCGGTCCGGGGCGCAGTCCGCGCTGCCCGCTGCGGTGGCGACCGGCGTCGCCGTCGCGGAATCCGTTGTCGCACAGCCCGGAGTCGAGCCGGCGGGGTCTGATGTCGCCGCCGGAGCGGCTCCGGAGGACGCCGCGATCCTGCACGACAACCTGGCCGCCGGCGCCGGAGTCGCGGCCCAGTTGGGCAAGTGGACCCCGGGCGGCGCCGAGACCGTGCACGACCGGCTCGGACTGATCGTCGGCAGCGCGATGGGCTACGAGCCCGAGGATCTGCCGTGGGAGGTGCCGCTGATCGAGCTGGGTCTGGACTCGCTGATGGCGGTTCGGATCAAGAACCGCGTCGAGTACGACTTCGACATGCCGCCGATCCAGCTGACGGCGGTGCGCGACGCGAGCCTCAACGACGTCAAGGCACTCATCACCTATGCCGTCGAGCACCGCGACGAGGTGGCGGCGTTGCACGAGCACCAGAAGGGCATGACGCCCGAAGAGATCGCCGCCGAGCAGGCCAAGCTGATGGCCGGCGAGATCTCTCCGGAGCTTGCGGAGAAGCTGGCCGAGAAGCACCCCGAGGCTCACGCCGCTCCGGTCCCGCCGCCGCCCACCAAGCCGGCGGGGCCCGACATCCCGCCC
>JAHBAP020000123.1 GCA_018500005.2 Mycobacterium sp.
GAGGTACGCGCGGAAGCCGCCGCCGCGCGCGGGGCGCGAGACGTCACGGCCGCCGGGGCCTCGGCATCGACGACCGGGGCCGCCTCGCTGACCGTTGCGGTATCACTGGCGACCGCCGCCGCAGCCTTGGGGGCGACGACCAGAGACGCAGCCGGAGTGGCCGCGCCCGGTAGCAGTCCGCCGATCAGGTTCTTGATCGTGTCGAGCAGGCCCTGGCCGTTGTTGCCGATGACCGCCGCGATGGCCGACATCAGGATGCCCGGGATCGCATCGACGAGGGTGCCGACCTGGCTGGTCACATAGGTCCTGATTCCATTGGCGGTCTCCAACAGGACCTGACCGATCGACCTGATCGGGGCGAGCAGTCCCTGGTTGAGGGTCTGCAGCGCAGCAAGGAAGTCGAGATCCTTGAGCTCGCCGAATGCGGTCTTGACGACGGCCGGAATCTCGCCGATGGCCGAGGCGAACTGCACGGGAATCGAATCCGGGCCGATGACCAGGCCGCCGACCGAGCTGGTGACGTACTGGAAGACGTCACCCGCGGCGGTCTTGACCACCGGGGACACCTCCTTGATGAACTCGACGAGGACGGCCCTGGCCAGGCCTGGCGACAGGCCACCGATATTGCCAAGAAGGTCGCCCAGGTTCAGGTTGCCAAGCAGGCCTCCCAAGTCAAGGTTGCCTAGGTCCAGGCCTCCCAGGTCAAGGTTGCCCAGGTCAAGGCCTCCCAGGTCAAGGTTGCCCAGGTCAAAGTTGCCAAGCAGGCCACCAAGGTCCAGGTTGCCCAGCAGACCGCCACCGTTGACGTTGTCCAGCAGTCCGACGACGTCGGTCAGCGAAAGACTAAGACCGGTCAGGCTGACCTCAGCAACCGCAGGAGCGGGCAGATACGCGGTATGCGCGGCCCCACTCGGAAGCGCCGGCATCATGGCGATTGCGCCAGCGCCAACGACGGTTGCTGTGCCTACCGTGAGATAAGAGCGAATTGAAATTTGCACGATTTCTCCCATTCCCCCAACTCCTACCGGCTGGCAGGTAGCGACCGACACTTCGTCCGGTGGCAATGATGATAGAACACTGAGAGGGGTGATTTGAACCACTCGGATGGCAATGGGGACGTTCGGCCCCACCCGGAGGGACTTCGTCCCTGCCGTCAGCTAACTCTCTAGCTACATAGCGGTCAGCATTCGCAGCCGAGACCGTCGCCGTCCCGGTCAAGCTTCGCCTGGTACTTGTCGCTGCTCGACGGGATATCGCAATCACCGTTCTGCTTCGCGACAGTGCAGTTCGGGTAAGGCGCTTGCGGCACCGGGTTAGCGATTGCCGGCGCACCAGAACCGATAGCGACGGCACCGAAGAGCGCCGCAGCGAATAGACAGATGTTGCGGATCATTGAATCCCCGTTCCCCGTTCCCGGCTCCCCACCGGGCTTCTCCCAGCTTATTGTCAGGTTCGTTGGTTCTTTTAGCGGATCGACTGGATTTGGGACGTAAGTCCTCTGGGGAGGGTGTTGGGGTGGACAACAACACCGATATTCAGTTCGGGGATTTCGCGGTGGTGGCTGCGCTGGGGCGTTCTGCTTCTGCACGGGGACAGCAAGAAGGGCCACCCTCTACCAGGTGGCCCTCCTCTGTCCTGACTAGGTGTTCTCGCTGATGAACTTCTGGATCAGCGTTGTTGCACCTGCCGCCTTGACGTTGTACTGGGCGGCGGCAATCTTGCCCTTCTCATCGACCATGAACGTCGAGCGGATCACGCCGTGGACCGTCTTGCCGTACATCTTCTTCTCCCCGAAGGTGCCCCATGCCGTGAGAACCGACTTGTCGGGGTCGGACAACAACGGGAAGTTCAGCGATTCGGCGTCGCGGAACTTCGCCAGCTTCTCCGGCTTGTCCGGCGAGATCCCGACGACGTCGATCGCCGCATCGTTCAACTCGGCGAGACTGTCCCGGAAGGCGCAGGCCTGCTTCGTGCAGCCGGGGGTGGATGCCGCCGGGTAGAAGTACACGATCACCTTGCGGCCCTTGAAATCCGAGAGCTTGACGGTCTTGCCGTCGGCGTCGGGCAGGCTGAACGCCGGTGCCTTGTCGCCAACCTCGAGTCGTGCTGCGTCGCTCACGTGTGCATCCCTTCCTGAAGTCGTCGCCGGCCTGAGAACGCCCCTTATTACCTTCTCGGAACCCTCGCTGATCTAGGGTAGACCGGCAGTACGGCTCCAGGCCGGCGGAAGTGAGGACACAAGTGGCGGAGCGGGATCCCGAAGTCATCAAGCAGGAGATCGCCGTTGCGCGGGACCGGCTGGCCTCGACCGTTGACATCCTGGCCGAGCGGGCCAACCCGCAACGCCTAGCAGATGATGTCAAGTCGTCGGTGCTGAAGTTCCTCAAACAGCCTGCGGTGGCGGCAACACTTGCCGGCCTCGGAGCGCTGACCGTGGTTGTCGTGATTCGGGGAATTCGGCGCTAGATCAGCGGCGGCGCAACAGGTTTCCCAGCCGCCTGCGCGGCGGGTTGGCCGAAAGCCCGACGCGTCTGCAGGTGCGAAGTCCGATCAGCGCGGGACCGTCGTCATGGCGATCCGGCACTTGATCCTGTGGACCGCGTATCACCATTGTCCCTCCGGTGGATTCCCAAGGGTTAGCTGGAGCTAACACCTTTTCTCCAGCTTCAACGGTAAACTTTGCCAAACGTCAATGTCAAGCTAGTCGAAACTGCGCGTCGACTGAATTTCAGTTACTTCGCGAAGTTTACTAATGCCACCGCTCACTTAACCTTAACGACCTTCAGGATGACCGGGGCGTCGGACCTTACGACCGATCCGGCGCCCGGCTCCATGCCTGCCACTTTCCAGTCCTTCGGATCCTGAACAGTGCTGAACTTCGTGTTCGACGATGCCAATTCCACTTTGGTGAGTCCGAGATCTTCCAGCTTCGTTTTGACGGTATCGGCGTTCTGGCCGTAGACATCGGGAAGAGTCACGTAGGTGACCGGCTTCGCGGGCGCACCGGCTGAAGTAGCGGAAGTAGCGGGCGTCGTCGCAGTCTCTGCGACAGTGGCCGGTTGCTGCTTACCAGCCGTCCCGCAAGCCACCATCGTGAGCGCAGACGCTACCAGCATCGCAAGTCTTCCCCACTTCATGAGTAGTCAGCGTACCCACTCTTGCGGTCCGGCTGGCTGTGCCTTCTGATACGGCCGGGCCGGAAACCCCTCAATCACTTGGGCTTCTCATAGGGCGCGAACAATTCGGACCACGACCGGGCCAGCAGCTTGTACTCCTCCTCGCAGCCGGCCGCACGGCTCTCGGGCAACTCCCCGTCGGTGACGAGGCGCTCGAACTTGGCCGGGTCCGACCCGTACATCCAGCACAGCATGTTGTACATGCGGGCCTGATCCACAGGGTGCTTATCAGCTAAGTCCGCCTCCTCGAGCGCTCCCTCGGTCTCGGCGTAATGCTCGAACATCCGGGCGTAATCGCGGACCGCCTCTTCGGCCCCGGGTTCCACGTTGCCGTTCTCGTCCGGGGAAAGGAAAAGGTACACCACAAGCTGGTCGGCGGCGTCCTCCTCCTTGCCGGTGATCGGAAGTCTGCCGAAGTCGATTGCAGCATGGGCAAGCTCGTGATAAAAGGTCGCCCGCGAGGCGTTGACCGCCGCTGGTATCGGATCTGCGTCGCCGGCCGCTTGGAAGGAACGCAGGCTGAGCAGGGCATCCTCGTAGCAGAGCGTTATCTTCTTCTCCGCAAAGTTCCAGAACGCGTTCGGCTGGTCGCACTGCGCTCCGACCAACGCGATGTCTTGCGGCAGCTTTAGAGTGCCGTTTACCTTCTCGGCCACGTTCTCAAGAAGGTGAGTCCGCATCATCAGTGTGCGGCCCGCGATCGCCTTACCGCTTTTGGCGGTCTCGTAGGCCACCGTCATTTTCGGTTCGGGAGAACCCGGGCCGCACCCTGCGGCCAAGAGCGCTGCAACGACCGCGATACCCGAGGAGGATGACCGCGGTGCCACCCGGCGCAGGCTCAGTTGTCGCCCGGGGTGTTACCCGCTTTGGCGGTGGGTGCCGCCGACGCCTTCACCTTGGGGGCGTAGGACTTACCGGGTTCGTTATCGTCTTTTGCTCTCTTGGAATCGACGCTGGTCGATGCCGGTTCGGTCGGTGCCGGGGACTGCTTGGAGCTGCAGCCGACCGTGAGCCCCATACCCGCGACAGCCAACCCTCCCACGAGAAGTGCAAACCGCCGTGTCAATCCAGTGCTCATCATGGATGAGGTATATCAGACGGCACGCCTACTGTGCAGTCTTTTCCAGAAACGCGAGTCGTTCTGTGGTGCGCCGTCAGGGTTTCGAACCCCGGACCCGCTGATTAAGAGTCAGCTGCTCTACCAACTGAGCTAACGGCGCGTGCCAGCGACAATAACAGGCCCGCGC
>JAHBAP020000041.1 GCA_018500005.2 Mycobacterium sp.
GCCCTCGGCCGCAGTGGCATTGACGATCGACACCGTCGGTGCCACCACGGTGGCGGTGTCGTCGTTGGTGATGGTGCCGGTCGCGGTGGCGCCGGTGAGGGTCGCTCCCGACGGGTTGGCCAGCGTGACGGTGAAGGTTTCGTTGGCCTCGACGGTGGTGTCGCCGGTGATTGCGACGTTGACGGTCTGGGAGGTGACACCGGGGGCGAAGGTCAGGGTTCCGGCTTTAGCGGTGTAGTCCTGTCCGGCGGTTGCTGTCCCGTTGGCGGTGCTGTAGCCGACCGTCACGGTAGAGGTGGCAGCCTTGGACAGCGACACCGCGAACGGCAACGTGGTAGTGCCGGAATTACCTTCGGCGCTTGTGGCGCTCGCGATCGACACCGTCGGCGCCGTCGGCGCCGAGGTACCCGCATTGGCGATCGCGGCCTGCCACTTGGCAGTCGTGTTGGAATCAAGCGCGACGATGTTGTTGATACTCATCTGGCCCAGCTGCACGCCGTTGAGCGTGTAGGTCTGATTGTTGCCGACGATCTCGATTTTGGTGGATCCGGCGGTCTCGCTGATCTCGAAGCTGGTCGGCTGCATCCAGACGAAGTCCAGCTTGTCCTTGGTCGTGTCGAAGTTCAGCACCGTGTTGGTGCCCCAATGCCAGCCGATGGTCGTCGTGGTGCCACCGGTGACCGGAGTCGTCGACCCGCCACCGCTCGGGTAGGTCAGCGCGTTGACGGTGCCGTAGTCGTTGAAGATCTTTGCGAAACTACCGGCCGGGACGCTCATGCCCGAATGTGTGTAGGTCGAAACGCCCAGCGTCCCCGGTGTATCGCGGGTGACCGACCACAACGCCAGCATGCCAAGACCCTTGGCGCGGGCGTAGTCCTCAAGCATCTGGGCGTCGGTGAGGTTGAACACCTCGGTGGTGATGTCGTTGACGCCGAGCATCGGTGTGACACCCAACTGGCTGTAAGTGAACGTCTGGCCGTATCCCTTATAGAGATTGGCCATTTGGGTGTAGGTAGATTCCGCGGACTGAATCGCATAGGCGCCCATGGTCTTCGCCGACGGACCCGAGGTCGGCGCAGCGGATTCTCCGTAGTCCATCGCCATCACGTTGAC
Source organism: Mycobacterium sp. (assembly GCA_018500005.2). Lineage (GTDB taxonomy): Bacteria > Actinomycetota > Actinomycetes > Mycobacteriales > Mycobacteriaceae > Mycobacterium. Next base: position 1,114 of record JAHBAP020000041.1, read on the forward strand.
ACCGGCGAGATTGACGCCGGCCTTCAACGCGGAGTCGACGACTTTGATGCCATCAGCGGTCAGTCCGGTCGGCAACACCGGCAGGGTGTACCAGATCTGGACGGTCGGCTTGCTCTGTTGGAGCAGTTTCAACGCCTGGCTGTGCAGTGCGATCGAGGTGGGGTCGGCCACCGCCGCACCCTCGATATCGAAGTCGAGGTGGGTGATGCCGTAGGTGTCGATGACACCGGCATAGGCGTTGGCCAACTGGGCCGCCGTCATCCCGTGCGTCGAACCCCATTGCGCCAGTGAGGTTCCGGCCTGCCCGCCGAGCGAGATCATCACGTCCCCGCCGGCGGACTGCAGGGCCTTGATGGACCGGTTGATGGCCTGGGCCTGATCGTTGGTTGCCGATGGTTCCAGCGCGCTGAGTCCGGCCCAGGCAAGTTTGCCGTCCGGGGTGGCTTGCATGAATGCCGCGGTGAACAGCGACCCGCCGCCGTTGGTCTGGCTGATCGCCAGTAGGTCAGGCACCGGCCACCCGCCCATGTCTACGTAGGGCGCGTAGAACGACTTGCCCCACCGGTCGGCAGTCGCCGGCGGCGGGGTGGTGCTGTCGTCATTGGTGATGGTGCCGGTCGCGGTGGCGGTGGACAGGCTGGCTCCGACGGGGTTGGCCAGTGTGACGGTGAAGGTCTCGCTGGATTCGACCGCGGTGTCGCCGGTGACGGCGACGTTGACGGTTTGGGAGGTGACGCCGGGGGCGAAGGTCAGGGTGCCGGTGGAGGCGGTGTAGTCCTGTCCGGCGGTCGCGGTGCCGTTGGCGGTGCTGTACCCGACGGTGACGGTGGTGGTGGCGGCCTTGGACAGGTTGACCGCGAAGGCTGCCGTGGAGGTGCCGGAATTGCCCTCGGTCACCGTGGAGTTGCCGATCGAGATGCTCGGCGGCGTAACGACCGGGGTGGTGTCATCGTTGGTGATGGTGCCGGTCGCGGGCGCGGTCGCCAGGGTGGCGTTGGTGGCGTTGACCAAATTCACCGTGAAGGTCTCGGTGGGCTCGACGGTGGTATCGCCGGTGACGGCGACGTTGACTTTCTGGGAGGTGACGCCCGGCGCGAACGTCAACGTGCCCGAGGCCGCCGTGTAATCCGATCCCGCCGTCGCGGTCCCGTTGGCGGTGGCGTACCCGACCGTGACGGTCTTGGTCGACGCCTTGGAGAGCGTCACCGTGAAAGCGGCGTTGGTGGTGCCCGCATTCCCCTCGGCCGCGGTTGTGTTAGCGATCGACACGGCCGGCATCGTGGTCTGTGCATTCGAGATGAGGCCCTGCCACTTGCTGACTGTGCCGGCGTCTTTGGCGACGATGTTGGTCATCGTGAGCCCGCTGAGCGGCACGTTCTGCAGCGTGTAGCTGTGGTTGTTGCCCACCACGGCGATCACCGTCGAACCGGACTTCTCGGTGACGTCGAACGCGCCTGGTTGCATCCAGCCGAAGTCGAGTTTGTCGGTCGCCGCATTGAAGTTCAGGACTGGATAGCTGCCCCACGCCCAGGTGATGGTCGTCGTTGTCCCGGTCGTCGTCGTGGTTGCCGCCGCCGGCACCTGTCCCGTCGTCACCGGGGCGGCGAGCGTCCGCACGGGGGCGGCCCGCCCGAGACGCCGAGTGACCGCGAGCACCGCCCACGCCATCGGCGACTCGACCGGTGCGCCCTTACCGTTGCCCGAGAACCGGGCCAGTAGCGCATCGATCGCACCGATCACCGGCGCGACCGCTGCAGTGGCTTTCTGCGTGGGGCCCATCGTGGTCACCGGTAGGGAAGCAGCAGGGGCGGGCGCCACCATCGCGGCTACGGTCGCGGCGGGAGCGGCGGCCGCTGCGGCCGGTCGAAACGCGGCCGGTGCGGGCACCGCGATCTGCCGTTCCGGCAGACTATCGACTAACGCCCGCTGGGCCGGTTCGGGCTGGTCAGCGGCTGGATCAAACGCTCGATCGGACTGCGAGGAACCCGGGTCGTTGGGTGCGGGCGAGTTCGCATCGCGTCCGCCGCGAACAGTCTTCGGCCCAGCTGCTTGTCGGCTACTCGCGGAGGTGCGGCCCATGTCAGCCTTTCCGCGCGATGTGCGAGTGCCCGAAGCGGATCCGGCCGGTGAGCCGGCTTCCGAGGCGGCCGAATCCTCCGAGCCGGGGGTGTCGGCCGCGGCGGTCACCGGTCCGCCCAGCACCACCCCGATTCCCAGCGCTACGGCCAGCGCGCCGACCCGCCCCACAAAACCTGCAGTCTTGCCGTGAGTGTCCATTCCGGTGACCGATGCGGCGTCGGCGATCTTGTTCCAGTCGAAGCTCATTGTTCTCTCCTGTCCTGCGGACCGCTTCCTTCGCGGCAACGGCAGATTTAAGGGCGGATGTGAGGACAGCAGGAGAAAACAATGAGTGGTTTCTCACGTTCGCTGGGTACTTCAGTCCGGCGGAGTCGCGCAACCCGATGGCAGCCGCCGCCGGCCATTGTGACTAATTCCAGCGTGACCGCTGGCCCTGTCCAGGCCATGGTCATTCCCCATTCCCCGCTCCCACCGTCGCGCTGGCGGGTGCGCTTCGTTCTCAGTTATTCGAGTCCTGAATGTGATCCCCGACACTATCCACACCATCGGTTCCGTCACAAATTCGCAGCGGAACGAAATCGGTTGTCGGCGAACGGAAATCTCCCGCACCGGAGTCATGGAAGTGGTGCAACCCGGAAGACCGCAAAGTGCTGGCGAATAAAAATTGAGGACTTTCGGCCCTACGGGTTCGGGGTGCTCTTTGGGGGTTCGCCGGGGGGCGTTGATGGGACCCGTCCAGCTCGACCCCGGTGGACACGGCTTGGGAATTAGGCATTGCCAGCGGTTAGGGTGTCACGAGCATCGGGGCAGTTCCGGTGGGTGATCCCAGAAAGCGCATGCACAGGTCATGACAGATACCAAGACGACAATCGGTGTTGTCGCCGAGTCGGGGTCCGGGGAGCGCCGCGTGGCCCTGGTTCCCAAGGCGGTCTCGGCACTGGTGAACGCCGGCGTGGCCGTGGTGGTCGAGTCCGGTGCCGGGGAGCGGTCGCTGCTGCCTGACGAGCTCTACTCCGCGGCCGGGGCTACGATCGGCGACGCCTGGGCCTGGGACGTGGTGGTCAAGGTCGCCCCGCCGTCGGCCACCGAGGTGGCCCGACTGCGTTCGGGCCAGACGCTCATCGGCTTTCTTGCGCCCCGCAACGCCGACAACCAGATCGGCGCCCTGACGAGCGCAGGTGTTCAAGCATTTGCCGTCGAGGCCATCCCGCGGATTTCCCGCGCCCAGGCGATGGACGCACTGTCCTCTCAGGCCAATGTCGCCGGCTACAAGGCCGTGCTGCTCGCGGCCAGCGAGTCCACCCGGTTCTTCCCGATGCTGACCACCGCCGCCGGCACGGTGAAACCGGCCAGTGTGCTGGTGCTCGGTGTGGGCGTCGCCGGACTACAGGCGCTGGCGACCGCAAAGCGCCTCGGTGCCAAGACAACCGGGTACGACGTCCGCCCCGAGGTGGCAGATCAGGTGCGCTCGGTCGGCGCGCAGTGGTTGAACCTCGGGATCGACGCGGCCGGGGAGGGCGGGTACGCCCGCGAACTCACCGAGGACGAACGAGCCCAACAACAGAAGAAGTTGGAAGAGGCCATCGGCGGTTTCGACGTGGTGATCACCACCGCCCTGGTGCCGGGCCGTCCGGCGCCGCGACTGGTGACCGCGGCCGCGGTGCGGGGAATGAAGCCGGGCAGCGTGGTGGTCGACCTGGCCGGTGAGACCGGCGGCAACTGCGAACTGACGGAACCCGGCCAAACCGTGGTGAAGCACGGGGTGACCATCGCCTCGCCGCTGAACCTGCCCGCCACGATGCCCGAGCACGCCAGCGAGTTGTACGCCAAGAACCTGACGTCGCTGCTGGACCTGATGATCAAAGATGGGGCATTGGCACCCGATTTCGATGACGAGGTCATCTCGTCCTCCTGTGTGACCCGCGAGGTGCAGAACTGATGTACACCCAGTTGTTGGCCAACCTGGCGATCCTGGTGCTCGCCGGGTTCGTCGGATTCGCGGTGATCTCCAAGGTGCCCAACACCTTGCACACCCCGCTGATGTCGGGCACCAATGCCATCCACGGCATCGTCGTGCTCGGCGCCCTGCTGGTGTTGGGTGGCCTGCCCGCCGACGCGCACTGGGGCGTTCGGATAATCGCCTTCGTCGCGCTGATCTTCGGCACGCTCAACGTCATCGGTGGCTTCCTGGTGACCGACCGGATGCTCGGCATGTTCAAGAGCAAGAAGGAAGCGTCCGGTTCAAAAGACGGGTCGGCCAAGGCCAAGGAGGTCGCGAAGTGACCTACCTCGTTGACGTTCTCTACATCTTCGCGTTCTCGCTCTTCATCTATGGCTTGATGGGTCTGACTGGGCCCAAGACCGCGGTGCGCGGCAACTGGATCGCTGCGACCGGGATGGGCATCGCGGTGATCGCGACGCTGATCAGGATCCGCGACACCGCGTCGATCAACTGGATCCTGATCGTCGCCGGTCTTGCGATCGGCGTGATCCTCGGTGTGCCGCCGGCCAAGAAGACCAAGATGACGGCGATGCCGCAGCTTGTCGCGCTGTTCAACGGCGTCGGCGGCGGCACGGTGGCGCTGATCGCGTGGGCTGAATTCATCGAGACGAAGGGCTTCTCGCACTTCAAGCCGGACCAGTCGCCGACGGTTGCGCTGGTGGTCGGGTCGCTGTTCGCGGCGATCATCGGGTCGGTGTCGTTCTGGGGTTCGCTGGTCGCGTTCGCGAAGCTTCAGGAAACCATCATCCCGAAGAACGTCGAGAAAGCGTTCGTCAAGGGCGCCAAGGGATTCCAGGCCGCCAACATCGTGCTGCTGATCGCGTCCCTCGGGGTGGCCGTGTACATCGGTCTGCACGGCGGCCTGTCGGTGTGGTGGATCGTGCTCCTGCTGGTGCTCGCCGGCATCATGGGCCTGTTCGTGGTGTTCCCGATCGGCGGCGCCGACATGCCGGTCGTCATCTCGCTGCTCAACGCTCTGACCGGGCTCTCGGCCGCCGCAGCAGGTCTGGCGCTCAACAACACCGCGATGATCGTCGCCGGGATGATCGTCGGCGCGTCCGGTTCGATCCTGACGAACCTGATGGCCGTGGCGATGAACCGGTCGATCCCTGCGATCGTGTTCGGCTCTTTCGGGGGCACTGACGCGGTGGGCGGACCGGGCGGGGCTGAACAGGGCACCGTCAAGGCCACCTCGCCGGCGGATGCGGCAATCCAGATGGCCTACGCCAACCAGGTGATCGTGGTGCCGGGCTACGGCCTGGCAGTGGCCCAGGCCCAGCATGCGGTCAAGGAGATGGCCGACCTGCTGGAGGAGAAGGGGGTCGAGGTCAAATTCGCCATCCACCCCGTTGCTGGGCGCATGCCGGGTCACATGAACGTTCTGCTCGCCGAAGCCGATGTCGACTACGACGCTATGAAGGAAATGGACGACATCAACGGCGAATTCCCGCGCACCGACGTGACTTTGGTGATCGGGGCCAACGACGTCACCAACCCGGCGGCGCGCACCGACCCGTCCAGCCCGATCTTCGGTATGCCGATTCTCAACGTCGACCAGTCCCGGTCGGTGATCGTTCTGAAGCGGTCGATGTCCTCGGGCTACGCGGGAATCGAGAACCCACTGTTCTTCGGTCCGACGACCTCGATGTTGTTCGGCGACGCGAAGAAGTCGGTCGGTGAGGTCATCGAGGAACTCAAGGCGCTATAAGCCCGTCGAGATTGCACTCACGCAGGGCAGCCCCGCGGATTGTCTGCACGAGTGCAATTTCGGTGAGAACCGGGTTGTCGCGACGTTCTATTTCGACACGGCGTTGAGTTCCAGTGCGGCTGCGCTGCCCACCCTGCTCGCTTTCGCCAAACCGGGACACATCACGTTCGGGTCCGACTTTCCGTTCGCCCCGTTGGCCGCCGGTCAACTGTTCGCCGCCGGCCTGCAAAACTATCCAGGTTTCGACGACACCGGACGTCGCGCCATCGAACGCGACGATGCCCTTGCACTGTCCCACCGATTGGCGGCCCGATGAACGAGTTGACCACCACCGCCCCACGGCCCGATCCGATGCGGCTACGACTTGACTGTTACCCCGTCGTCGACGAGATCGCGGCCCGCTACGGGGATATGGACGCCAACGCGCACCTGAACAACCTCGCGCTGGAGTCGATGCACGAGAACGCCCGGGCCACGATGAACCGAGAACTGCTGCCGCAGGCGTACCTTCCCGGTAACCAACTGCGACTTGTCACCTCGCAGAACGCCGTGCATTTCCTGGCCGAGGCGCACTGGCCGGCGGTGATTCAGACCGGGGCGGGGGTCGGCCGGATCGGCCGCACTTCTTATATCGCCTCTAC
>JAHBAP020000232.1 GCA_018500005.2 Mycobacterium sp.
ACAAGAAGGTCTACGACCCGCGGTCCTACATGAAATTGGCCGAGGCGGGAATGACCCAGCGCGTCATCGAGGCATGTAACGACCTGCGCAGCACGGGCAGGAGTGTGTCGGCCAGCTGAACGGCCGGCTGAACGAAGTGAAGCGGCCAATCGGCAGGGTCTGGCTGAACGAAGTGAAGCGGCCAATCGGCGGGGTCTGGCTGAACGAAGGGAAGCGGCCAATCGGCGGGGTCTGGCTGAACGAAGTGAAGCGACACCGCAAGCTCGTTCTCGCCGGCTTCGCGACGGTGATCGCCGTCGTGGCGGCACTGGTAGTGGCGGGGCACCTGCGCACCAGGCAGCCATCGGACTGCGACACCGTTCGGGATCTGTTGACCTATAACCAGCAGTTCACCGAACAGACCAAGACCTCCGCACAGACGAACAATCCCGAACTGTCGACGGTCGAGCAGTACCGGGACTGGGCGGCTCGGTTGAAGGACTACTCGGCACAAATCCACGACCCCGCGTTGTCCGCACGCGCGAGGTCGGCGGCGGACCTCGCCGCCCGGACGGCGGACCTGGTTCCGAGGTACCGGGCCAATCCCGACGATGTCGAGGTTGGCCGCCAGTACGCGCGTACCGGGATCGAATTCGGTAATGCCATAACGAATCTGGACTACGCGTGTCCAGGCTCGGCATCATGACGACTGGCAGATCTTCCACTGGTCGCCGCGCAACTGCAGATCGAAGCTGCGAATGGACTTGGTGGCCGGGTCGAACGCCATGTAAGTGGTGACGTTGGCCTCCGCGTGTTCGCCGTTGATCACGACCTCGTCGATGCTGGCGACCACCGGGTACTGCTTTGCCGCCGAAACCCGCGCGTAGGTCTCGGCCCAGGCCTTGTCATCGTAGTTTTCGTAGGCCCGCTGGGTCTGGCCGCAGGTGGCTTTACGCAGTGTGGCAAGGTCGCCGTCGCGGACCGCGGCGTCGAACGTCTCGATGGCGGAGCGCACGGCGTTCTCCCGGGCGGTCTGGGCGGCTTGGGAACGTTTGACCAGAAGAAGTCCGACCACCCCGGCCGCGGCCAGCGCTGCCACCAGCAACAGGATCGGGATCAGCCAACCTGGGCGGCGTGGGTTGCGCGGGACAATGGCTTGCGGGGTTGCCGCTCGCACTCGCGGGCTTGAGGGGAACGCCTGCGTGGGGGCGGCCATCAAACCAGTCTCATCGTCGGGAATCCGATCGATGATCTGGGTGAAGCCGGCATCGAAACCCGGTGCCGTGTAGCGCCTTTCGTCAGCCGAAGCCGAAGCGGCCGAGGCCGCTGAAATCTCGGTCGGAATCTCGATCACCTCGGTCACCGGATCGTGATCCACCTCGGGGTGCTCAGCCTGTGCTTCGGGCCGGGGGCCCTCCTCATGGCTTTCACCGGGGCCGGTCCCTGACGGGTTGGACATGACCGCTGTTATCCCTCCTGATGCTGAACTCCCACGACCCTAGCGGGTCGGTCCGACTCCACGGTGTTGGTCGTGACCGGCGACACCGGCACAATGACCCCATGACTTCGTTCGGAGATCTTCTCGGCCCCCCACCGGTTCTGCTCCCCGGCGACAGTGAGGCACAGGCCGCACTGGACGCCGGCGAGAATCCCGCCATCGTCGCGGCCGCTCATCCCGCCGCATCGGTGGCCTGGGCCGAGTTGGCCGAGGAGGCACTGGCGGCAGACAGGGCGATCACCGCCTATGCCTACGCCCGCACCGGCTACCACCGCGGCCTGGATCAGTTGCGGCGCAACGGCTGGAAGGGGTTCGGGCCGGTCCCCTACGCACATGAGCCCAACCGCGGCTTCCTGCGCTGCGTGGCAGCGCTGGCCCGAGCCGCCGACGCGATCGGCGAGACCGCCGAATTCGAGCGCTGCCGCGACCTGCTCGACGACTGCGACCCCGCCGCGCGCGTCGAAATGGGACTTGCCTAGCCCGCTTGTCTACAGATCGCCCTGCTCCGGGCAGTCCGGCCCGGAGCCTGGCGGTTCCACCTGCACGGTGGCGTGGCCCAACCCGCGTTGGGCCAGCACCGCGCGAGCGTCCTCGAGGACGCGGTCCGACCTCCCGTCGGTACTCAGGTGCGCGGTGGCCATGTCCTTGCCCGGCACCAGGGTCCAGACGTGCAGATCGTGGACTTCGGTCACCCCGTCGACCGCCGCGAGCGCGGACCGCAGTTCCTCGACGTCGATGTGCTTCGGCGAGGACTCCGAGAGGATATGAAGTGCCGCGCGGGCCAGTGAGATGGCACGCGGCAGCACCCACAGAGCAACCAGCACGGCCACCACAGTGTCCGCGTACGGCCAACGCGTCGTGACGGTCACGATGCCGGCGATCAGCACCCCGACACTGCTGACGGCGTCGGCCATGACCTCCATATAGGCGCCCTTGACCGCGAGGCTGCCTTCGGAATGAGACCGAAGTAGAAGCACCACAACGACATTGGCGATCAGGCCCGCCAACGCCACCAGGATCATCGGCCAACCGGGAATGTCGGGCGCCTGCCCCAATCGTTCGAAAGCCTCATAGAGGATGAACCCCGCGACACCGAGCAGCAGTGCCGCGTTGGCCACCGCGGTGAACACCTCGGCGCGGTGCCAGCCGTAGGTGCGGGCGGCAGACTTCGATCCGCGGCGGGCCAGCATGACCGCCGTCAGGCCCATGAACAGCGCGACCAGGTCGGTCAGCATGTGGCCGGCGTCGGCCAGCAGGGCCAGTGAGTTGATGGCCAGTGCGGTGACCAACTCGATGAGGAAGAACACCCCGAGGATCGCCGAGGCGGTGAGCATCCGGCTGACCCTGGTGTCTGTGTCTCCGTGGCTGTGTCCGGCTCCCATGGCGTGGAATATAACGCCGCGCTCCTACTTACGGCCGCCGTCGGTAGTTACCTAAGTCCCTAGAGGTCGCAGCGGAGTGGCTCATACGCTGAGGTCCAGTGCGGCAGCGGTAAGGGAATCTAGGGGAGTCCGCTGCCGCACTTTCATGTCCGGGCGCTACAGCCAGGACGACCAGAAACGGGTCAGGGCGCTGCCCGCGCCGACCAGCCAGCGGTCGACGCCGGACAGGTCGAAGAGCCACAACACCGCCGAGAAGAACCACTGGTTCAGACCCGGCGCGATCAGCACCACCAGCAGGATCATGAATCCGAACTGCTTGGCCGGTTCCAGCGAGCGCTGAGTGGCCGGGCTCAGATGCGGTTCAAGTGCGGCGTAGCCGTCCAGACCCGGTATGGGCAGCAGATTGAGCACCAGCGCGGTGATCTGCAGGAAGCCGAGGAAGGCCACGCCCGCCCAGAACACCTTGTGTTCCGGGCTGTAGAACAGCGCGGTGGCAGCCAGTAACACCACCGCGCAGACCAGGTTCGCGAACGGGCCGGCGAGGTTGACGACGGTGCGCTGACGCGGCGTCATCATGCCGGTCCGCAGGTAGACGGCCCCGCCCGGCAAGCCGATCCCGCCCAGGGCGATGAACAGCAGTGGCAGGCCCAGTGACAACAGCGGGTGTGAATACTTCAGCGGGTTGAGCGTGAGGTAGCCGCGGGCCTCGACGTCGTGATCGCCGAAGCGCCACGCGGTGTAGGCGTGGCCGAACTCGTGCAGGCACAGCGACACCAGCCAGCCGGCGATCACGAAGATGAAGACACCTACGCGGCCCACCAGCCCGGGGGATTGGGCGGCGGTCCAGGCCATCACCCCGCCCACCGCAGTCAGAGCCACCAGTGCCAGGAAGGCCGGGCTGGGGCGCACCGACTGATTGATCGGACGGACGGTCACGGGTTTCGACGCTACCCTGCAAAGGTCCGTCGGCCGGTCTTTCCGGCTGCTAGGCCGCCGCGCGACCGGTCCGCGAACCGGCGGCCTTGGCGGCGGACTTGGCGGCGGCCGGCCGTTCGGTCCGGTCCCGCTTTGCGGCCCTGCGGGTCGACTTGGTCTCTGCAATGGGATTTGCCGCAGCGGTCTTCGGGGCGGCACCGGTGGATGTCGAGATCGCCTCCGGATCGATCGAGTTCAAGTCTGGCTGGGCCGACTCGGGATTGAGTGGGGCGACCCCGGCGGATTCAAGGCGGGGGGCACGGGTCGATGTCACCGATGTCGATACGGGAACGCTTGTGGCGGAACCCGGAGCGGCGCCATTCCTGGGGGGCACGCCGATGTCCTGCAGAAAGGCCTGGACGCCCTCGCCGACTGCTGCGACGAAGTCCTTGACCACGGTGGACAGCTTCAGTTTCGGATTGAACGGAAGCGGCGAGAGATAACGCGGCACACCAGGGTCGGCCTCGCGGTCGTAGGCAGTGTCGATGATGACCCGCATGGCGGGCGAGACCAGATCGACCAGGGGTTGCACCAACCAGGTCAGCCGCAGTCGATCGGCGATCCTCAGCAAGGGCTCCATGATCGGCAGCGTCCGGGTCGGAACGGTAATGAACGGATTGCCGTAGCTGTCGTAGCGGAAGTTCTCGGGGTGCAGCACCGGATCCATCTGATCGGCCAGTTCGGCCGGGGTGTAGCCGTTGGGCAGCCCGGTCTCGTTGTAGGCGTTGGGCCACAGCATCTGACCGTGTACGTACCAGAATCCGGCCAGCGCGTTGAGCACCGCCAGGGGGTTGCCCCAGTACACCGGTGCGTCGCCAGTGCCGTCGTATTCGAAGTGCACCGACTTCATCGGGATCCCGGTGTCGACGATGGTGGGCATTCCAGTGGTCACGTCGACAACCGGGATGGTGCCCAGGAAGCCCAGCAGCGACCACGGGCCGCCCAGCGGGTTGTCGATATTGCCGATCAGCACCACCGAAAGCCGCTCCTTGAGGGCCGGGTCGATCCCGGCGATCAGGCGTAACTGGTCGGAGACGATGGCCCCGCCCTGGGAGTAGCCGAACATCACGATCTCTTCATCGGTGGTGGCAAGTAGATCGATCAACTGGCTGTTGTAGTTGTTCAGTCCCTCAGCGACCGACACGTCCCATTTCTCGCAGCGACCCGGCACGCACCACCGCGGCCGGAAGAAGATCGGCCAGAACGATGCGGGGTAGTTGACCCCCACCAGATCGCAGTCGTTGGCGAGGGTGCAGGGTGTCGTCGTCATGTAGTAGTCGCGGGCGTTCTCCAGGTAGCCGGCGATGACATTGGCGTCGGGGGTGCCGGTGCCCGGGGCGACCAGGGCCGTGACGGCCTGCGCCGGTGGGGCGGCGGTGACGGTGGACGTCACGCCCAGGCCGAACGCGCTGAGAAGGGCCAAGGTGGCCAGGACTACCGCTCTGATGGTTCGGCGCATGATTCATCCCCTGGTTGAGCCTTGCTCGAAGGTACCTTGATTGAGTGCGTCTTCCAGCCCTTCCGGCGCCTCGATTCATCGCCCCGTTCTTCGGCGGTCTGTACGCCGCCGCGTACGGGATCGGCGGTCAGCAGTTGGTTGGCCAGTTGGTTCGGCGGGTCGGGCCGGTGGTGGCGTTGCCCGTCCTGGGCTACGGGCCGGTGGTCGCCGTCGCCGATCCGACCCTGGTCAAGCAGGTCTTCGCAGCCAAACCGGACGTGCTGCTCGGCGGGGAAGGGGTGGGGCCGGCCGGGGCCATCTACGGCCCAAGATCGATGTTCGTCCAAGAGGAACCCGAGCACCTGCGTCGGCGCAAACTGCTCACCCCGCCGCTGCACGGCCAGGTGTTGGCCGGCTACGTGCCGATCATCGAGGAGGCCACCCGTTCCGCCATGGCCGACTGGCCGGCCGGTCGCCCCATGCGGATGCTGGAGGCGGCGCGCGAACTCACCCTCGAGGTGATCGTTCGAATCATGTTCGGCATCGACGATCCCGACGAGGTCACGCGGTTGGGTGCCCCGTTCGACGATCTGCTGGTGCTGGCGATCTCCGAGGAAACACCTGTGCGGTACGCCGCCCGGCGGCTCGGCGCGCTGCGGACCTGGGGGCGCCTGCGCGGCATCAACAGACGCATCGACGACGTGCTGATGCCGATGATCGCCGCCCGCCGCGAGGACCCCAGTCGGCAGGCCGGCATTCTCGGGATGCTGGTCGATGCCCGAACCGAGGACCGGGAAGGGCTGTCCGACAGGGAGATTCGCGACGATCTCGTCACGTTGGTGCTGGCCGGACATGAGACCACGGCCACCACACTGGCGTGGGTGATCGACCTGCTCCTGCACCACCCCGATGTGCTGCAGAAGGTGCGCGACGAGGCCGAGAACGGTGGCAGTGCCTTCACCGAGGCGGCTATCAACGAAACCCTGCGGCTGTGGCCGCCGGCGCCGATCACCGGACGGATGACGGCTGGCCGCTACCAACTCGGCGATTACACCCTGGAGCCCGGCACCCGAATCGTGCTGCTGCTCGACGCCGTCAACCGGGACCCCGACAGCTACCCCGACCCGGACGAGTTCCGTCCGGAACGGTTTCTGAGCACCCGCCCGCCGTCGCACGCCTGGATCCCGTTCGGCGGCGGCATCAAACGCTGTATCGGTGCGGCCTTCGCGATGTGCGAACTGGTCACCGTCCTGCACACCCTGCTTCGGGAAGGCCGACTCGAACCGGTCAGCGCCAGGCCCGAGGTGCCACCGTGGCGCGCGGCGCCGGTTCTGGTGCCCCGCAACGGAACCCGGGTGCGGTTCTGGCCGTCAGAAGAACTGGTTGACGGCCGCAGCCTCTGAACCCACCTGCACGGTGGAGTAGCCGAGGCCGATGTAGGTCAGTACGACGAGGGTCATGGCTGCCGCCAGCAGGCTGTCGGCCGCGCTGCTGCGGATCACCAGTCCGATCACCGCCCCGACGATGATCAGGCACTGGAACACCAGGTCGAGGTCGAAACCCTGGTGACCGATCAGGAAGCTGTGCAACAGGTTGACCGCCACCATCGCGATGAGCACCCCGAAGAAGATCGGCCGCACCCGGGCGAATGTCGCGGCCGGGGACGACGCCGAATCCCACCGCGACTCCGGCAACAGGAACGACATCACCAGGATGCCCGCCGGAACGGCCAGGAAGGCCAGCAGTTCCAGGATCGAGACCACTTCGACGGTGTCGCGGTAGTAGGTAACCGCCAGCCAGACTTGGACGACCAGGGCAAGCAGGAACACCTGCCACAGCATCGCGGGTAGGAACGGACGGCGGTCGGATATGTCCGCCCGGGCCCACTCCCGCACCCCGATCGCCAGTTCCTGCAGGACCTGTCCGAACGACATGCCGAGAATGACGGTGTAGAACCACCACATCCGGCGATGATGGCACGGCAGGGTTCGATTCCGGCTCAGACCCGCAGCCACCCGGTGGTGTGGCGGTAGAACGTCGACCGTTTGACCACACGCGGGCCTTCGACTCCGTCCCGGACCACCCGAGCACCTCCGGTGCCGAGTTGCACGGCCCGGCCACTGATCCAGCGCCGCCGCCTGCCGTCGAGGACTTGGGCACGCAGACCGGGCATCGTCGTGGTCGGCTCGATGCGGACTCCGGCGGCGTCACCGTCGAAGAGCACGGTGTCGTCGACGACCGCCTCGCCGTGGATCGTCGCGGCCTGCCCGGGTGGTAGCCACAGTGCCGACCCGACCAGGGCGGTGCCGGTGTCGTCCCGGATCAGCGGAACCCGCTGCGCAGAACCGCGCAACGCCCGCCGCGACCCGCCGAAACCCCGCACCTGGGCCACCTCGACAGCGAGCAGGTCGGCGCGCATCAGGCGGGTCAACACGGCGGCCAGTTCGGCATCGTCGCCCAGCACAACGACTCGCTTCCGGCCGCAAACCGCCTCGTCGATCGAGGCTGGGCCGTCGAGCTGGAAGCACGGCAGCGCAGCCAGCGGACCGGCCGGCCGTCGGCCACCGAAGGCCAGCACCGCGAAGTCACCGGCCATCGGCTGTTCTCCTCTGCTGCGCGTTATTAGCTCCCAACACCGGTGCTCCGATAGGGTTGTCCACCGGCTGGATCACATTACGCAGGAGAAACACCATGCCGGCAATAGTGCTCATCGGAGCTCAGTGGGGCGATGAGGGCAAGGGGAAGGCCACCGATCTGCTCGGTGGCCGGGTGCAGTGGGTTGTGCGCTACCAGGGCGGCAACAACGCCGGGCATACCGTGGTACTGCCGAGTGGGGAGAACTTCGCACTCCATCTGATTCCGTCCGGGATCCTGACCCCGGGTGTCACCAACGTGATCGGCAACGGCGTCGTCGTCGACCCCGGCGTACTGCTCGCCGAGCTGCGCGGGCTCGAGGAGCGTGGTGTGGACACCTCCGGCCTGCTGATCTCCGCCGACGCCCATCTGCTCATGCCTTACCACGTGGCCATCGACAAGGTGACCGAGCGTTATCTCGGCAACAAGAAGATCGGGACCACCGGCCGGGGCATCGGTCCTTGCTACCAGGACAAGATCGCCCGGATCGGGATCAGGGTGGCCGATGTCCGCGATCCAGACCTGCTGGCCGCCAAGATCGAGGCGGCGCTGGACTTCAAGAATCAGGTGCTGGTCAAGATCTACAACCGCAAAGCGCTTGACGCGCAGGAGATCACCGAAGCGTTGCTGGTTCAGGCCGAGGGCTTTGCGCACCGGATCGCTGACACCAGGTTACTGCTCAACAACGCTCTGGAGTCCGGTGAAACCGTGCTCCTGGAAGGCTCCCAGGGGACCCTGCTCGACGTCGACCACGGAACCTATCCCTACGTCACCTCCTCGAACCCCACCGCGGGCGGTGCGGCGGTCGGCTCCGGGATCGGGCCCACCCGGATCACCACGGTCTTGGGGATCCTGAAGGCCTACACCACCCGGGTGGGGTCCGGACCGTTCCCCACCGAATTGTTCGACGAGAACGGCGCCTATCTGTCGAAGACCGGCGGCGAGGTTGGCGTCACCACCGGACGGGCGCGGCGCTGCGGCTGGTTCGATGCCGTCATCGCCCGTTATGCCACCCGGGTCAACGGGATCACCGACTATTTCCTGACCAAACTCGACGTGCTGTCCTCGCTTCAGACCGTTCCGGTGTGCGTCGGGTACACCGTGGACGGCAAGCGCACCGACGACATGCCGATGACCCAGAGCGACATCGCCCGCGCGGTACCGGTCTACGAGGAGCTGCCCGGCTGGTGGGAGGACATCTCCGGGGCGCGTGAGTTCGACGACCTGCCGGCAAAGGCGCGTGACTACGTGCTGCGACTCGAAGAGCTTGCCGGAGCGCCGGTTTCGTGTATCGGCGTGGGCCCCGGTCGTGATCAGACCATCGTGCGCCGCGACGTGCTGGCGCCGCGGTGACCGAACCTCGCGAGATCGATCCCGACGGTGTCGATGCGCGGGATCCTCGCGAGCTCGATCCCGACGGTGTCGATGCGCGGGATCCTCGCGAGCTCGATCCCGACTATGACAAGCACGGCGGGTTTCCCCGCTTCCAGGGGCTCGCCGAACCTCCGGGCCTCGGGCGGTTCGCGACGGCCCTGCGGGGCGCCCAGGACCTCGCGGTGGGGGCTGACGCGCCCGACTGGAACGCCGCAGCCGATCACGTCGACGAATTGATCGACTACCTGGCCCCGCACGAGATGCCCGGCGGGTCCGCGCCGGCCGGGCGGGTCGCCACCCTGCCGGGTGCCGGCAGTGTGCTGATGCCGCCCTGGCAGATCCGCACCTTCACCGCCGAACTGGTCGAAGTCGCCGTGCAGTTCAGCCGCTATCACGTCGGCGGTAACAACGCGGTGCACGGCGGCATGGTGGCGATGATGTTCGACGTGATGTGCGGGATCATCATCCACTCCATC
>JAHBAP020000303.1 GCA_018500005.2 Mycobacterium sp.
GCCTGAACAGCCGTCGCCGCGGCGAGCGTCGACTTGCCGACGCCGCCCTTGCCGACGAAGAAGCCGATGCGGGCCCCCGTCACTTCTCCGGCCCCATCAACCCTCGACCCGCTTCTTGAGGTCCTTCAGTGCCGTTTCGGTGAGCCGGCGTTCGGCCTTGCGTTTGAGCAGTCCGATCATCGGCACCGTCAGATCTACCGACAGTTCGTAGGTGACGTCGGTTCCGCCCCTGCTGGGTGTGAGTCGGTAGGCGCCGTCGATCGACTTGAGCAGGGTGCTCGACACCAGGGACCACCGCACCGAGGTGCGGTCCGGCGGCCACTCGTATTTCAGCACCATGGTGTCGCGCAGCACGGCCGCCTCGAGCACCAGCCTGGCCACCGTGGGGTAACCCTCGTCGTCGACCTCGATGACCTCGGTCTGGGCGTATTCGGAGACCCAGTCGGGGTAGGAACCGATGTCGGCGATGACCGCCATCACCGTGCGGGGATCCGCATCGATGTGGATGGTCTCTGCCGTCCTGTCAGCCACTGTTACCGCTTACCCGTCGTTCCTTCGATCCCAGCCTAGTCAGACGGTGGGTCCGACCCCGACCGGACGTCCTGCCTCCAGCGTGTTCTTCACCTCGAATGCCATCCGCTTGCCGTCGACCCGGCGCCGGTGCGTCATCCCGGCCAGATCAATCTTCTGCAATCCCCCGGCCGCCGCGGCCGAGTGTTCGGCGGGCTCGGCGTGCAGGAAATAGTGCAGCAAGACGCCGTCGAGCATCGGTTCGAGCCATATCTCCATGGTGCCGGTCAGCGGACCTGTGACCGTCCAACGCACGCCCTTTTCGGCCCGGTCCTCGACGACCTCAAGTCCCAGGTCGGGGAACCAGCGCCGCCAACTGGGCCGGTCCCCCACCGCTGCACCGACCGCCTCGGGGGTGGCCGCGACGAAGGTCTCGTCTGCCACTTGAATACTGCTCACCGGCAAAGCTTTACATACCCCTAGACCGATGGCTGGACCGGACGCACCCGCAGCAGCTCGGCAAGGCGAGCGGTGTGGGTGTCCCAGTTCCATTCCGCGCGAATCCATTCCCGTCCGGCTGCACCCATCCGGCGGGCTTCGTCGGGGTTGGCCAGCAGTCCGGCGATCACCTCGACTATCTGGTCGTGGGAGCGCCCGTCCACCACTCGGCCGGTCTCGCCGTCGACCACGGTTTCCGGCGCTCCACCCGAATCGCCGGCGACGACCGCCACCCCGGTCGCGGATGCCTCCAGGAATACGATGCCCAGTCCCTCCACGTCCAGACCGGCCCCGCGGGTCCGGCACGGCATCGCGAAGACATCGCCCATTGCGTAGTGGGCGGGAAGTTCGTCGCCGGGTACCCCGCCGGTGAAGATCACATCGGATTGCACACCGCCTTCCCGGGCCAGCCGGTGCAGGGTCTCGGCGTGCGGCCCTCCGCCCACGATGACCAGCGCAGTCCCGTCGACGCGGCGGCGAATATCTGGCAGTGCCCTGATCAACATGTCCTGGCCCTTACGCGGGACGAGCCGGGAGATGCACACCACCACCGGACGCTCGCCCAGGCCGTAGCGGGCACGCAGTTCGGCCCTGGCCGCCGGATCCGGGCGGAACCGCTCGGTATCCACTCCCGGAGGTAGGTGTTCGAGGTGCGCTCGCGGCCCGAACGCCGACGCGAAGCGCCCCCGGGTGTAGCGGCTGACGTAGGTGACGACGTCGGTGCTCTCACCGATGCGCCGCAGTGCAGCTCGCGCGCCGGGCAGCATCGACCAGCCGACCTCGTGCCCGTGGGTGCAGGCCAGCACGCGCCCGGCGCCGGCCCCGCGAGCGCGGTCAGCCAGCAGGGCCAGGGGCGCCGCTGCACCGAACCACACGGTGTCGATCCCGTGCTCGGCGATCAGCCGGCGCATCCGTCGATCGACACCGGGTTCGGGAAGCATCAGCGTCCCGGGGTGCCGGACTATCGGAAACGGTGCCGCGCGGTCATAGGCCTCGGAGTCCTTCCATCGGGGCGCGTAGACCGTGAGTTGGTGCTCACCGGTGCCGGCCAGCCGGTTTGCGAACTGCTCGAGATAGGACTGTATGCCGCCCCGGCGGGGCGGAAAGTCGTTGGTGACCAGCAGGATCCGTGTCATCGCCCTAGAGGGTATCGGCGTTCACCGGTTCAGCCAGAACGCCCACCGGACTTGCAGTTCGGTCAGGTCGACATCCAAGGCCTCGCGAACCGCCCAGTCCAGGTCGCCGTGCCCGGGACCGCATGCCAGCGCATACAGGCTGCGCAGCCTGTCGACTCCGAAGGTGTCGGCCACGAACCGGGCGAACCACCACGCCCGGTCATAGCCCTGCGACCGGTCCGGTCCGTCGAGTTCGGCGTCGGACGGCAGCGTCGTGCGGACGGCCGCGCCCGGGGGCAGCGGTGTGGCCGGCCGGGCGACGAAGTCCGCGACCCCCTCGGTCAGCCAGCGCGGCGCATCCAGGGCGGTATCGGCGCGGGCGGCGAGGTGAAAAAGCTCGTGGGTCAATACGATTCGCAGCGCCTCATCGGACATCGCGGCCGCTCCCGGCGCCAGGACGATGCGCTGTCCGGCGGCGCGGCGGTTGACCGGGTCCACCTCGTCGGCCACCGCGACCGCCGCGATGTCGTTCCATGGTCGGCTTGGGTCCAGATGCGCCTCGGCCGCGAACTGCTCGGGCGAGTCGGTGGCGACGATAACGATCTGGCGCGGCCAATCCTGGCC
>JAHBAP020000154.1 GCA_018500005.2 Mycobacterium sp.
AGAGACAGGGTCGGCGCCGCGACGTTGGCCGGGGCGGCGAGCACGACGGGCCCGGGTGTCGGAACCGGCGGAAGCAGCGACCTGACCTCCTCGGGGAGCACGTCAGTCAGCGTCTTGTAAGCCACCACGGTCAGATCGTTGATCTTCTGGACGATCGCGACGATTCCGTCGGGATAGGTAACCGTGGTGATGTTGGTCGTCGGATCGGTCTTGCAACTCACCGAACCGCTGCAGTCCACCTTGCCCTGGGAGTCGACGACGGGCTTGACCGGCAGGATCGCGGCGTCTCTGAGCGTCGGTGCGACGGTCGCGTCGGCGAAGGGCACCAGGCTGGGTGCCGTCGGACTGGGCGTGATACCGGCCTCGAAGGCCGCCCGGATGGGGGAGTCGGGGATCTCGGCGGTCGGGCTGGCCGGGCCCTTGAGCAGAGCGGCCAACTCCGAGGCGTCGCCGGCCGAGCCGTCGCCGATCACCAGGATGTCGGAGGCGCTGGCCGGGCTGAAGATGTCCATCGGGCCGCCGAAGCTGGCGTGGATGAATCCGTCCGGGGTCTGCGAGGTCGAGGCCAACGCCATGAGGCTCGCAGCGACGCCGACGGCAGCCACGCCAGCGCGCAGCCCGTCCTTGACGCGGGGATCCAACATGACTCTCTCGGCCTCTCAGCTTCTACTAATGCCAATCATAGTTTAGGTCATCCTGATCTGTCTGAAACAACCCCGGTTTCCTGGTGATTCCACTTCGGTACGGTGTTGTGATGCTCCTCAGATTAGCCGGAACCATGTCGCTGTGCATGCCACTTATGTTGCCTGCCATCGCGTGGGCGGACCCGGATGCACCTCCAACGCCGCCGATTCCCAACGTCAACGCTTATGCCCCGCTGAATCCAGTCGAATACGCGGCGATGGGCGGCACCTGGTACGCGTTTGCTGGGCCTCCGGGTGTGATTTGCATCATCAACAGGCAGAACGGTGATTACGGGTGCAGCGGACCGTTGCCGGGCGCCCCGGGGGGAGCCAATCTGGTCAGTGCCGGCCAATCGGGGGCGCCGACGTTCTCCAGCACGCCCCAGCCACTGTTCGCGGCGGCCGCCCCGGTCAAGGCGTTACCGGCCAATTCCCGGCTGAGCTTTCGGGACATCAGCTGCGGAGTCGACGCTGCCGGCGCCGTGGCCTGCCTTAATGCCCGTGAGCAGGTTGGGTTCGTGGTCGGTGCGGCAGGTTCGTTCGTCAACGCCGTCAACCCGATGCTGGACCGCCCGGAGGGCACCCCGCTGCTGCCGGGACTACCGCCGGCTTTCCCGGGGATGCCCGGCTAGGGTCGTCAGAACGGCGTGCCGTCGACCTCGTGGCCGGGCTTCTGGGCCATCAGACCGCGGTAGGCCTGCTCGACGGTGGCTCCGTGATTCACCACAGCGTCGACCTCTTTGGCGATCGGCATGCTGACGCCGTACTTCTCGGCGAACTCCATGATCACGCTGGCGGCCTTGACCCCCTCAGCCACCTGATTCATGCCGGCGATGATTTCCTGAACCGTCTTGCCGGAGCCCAGCTCCTCGCCGACGTGCCGGTTTCGGCTGCGCTTGGAAGTGCAGGTCACGATCAGATCGCCCATCCCGGCCAGGCCGGCGAAGGTGTCCCGCTGTCCGCCGATGGCCTCACCGAGTTTGGACATCTCGCGCACCGCCCGGGTCATCACCATGGCGCGGGTGTTCTCGCCGATACCCAACGAGTAGCCCATGCCCACGGCGATCGCGTAGACGTTCTTCAGCGCGCCGGCGATCTCCACACCGGCGACGTCGTCACTGGTGTAGGTCCGGAACCTGCTGGTGCGGAACATGCTCGCCAGGTTGCCGGCCAGGTTGCGGTCGGGCATGGCCAGCACCGCGGCGGCGGCGTAGCCCTCGGCGACTTCGCGGGCGATATTGGGTCCGGCCAGGATGCCCGCCGGGTGGCCCGGCAGAACTTCCTCCACGATCTGGCTCATCCGCATGTTTGTGCCCTGCTCGAGGCCCTTGACCAGGCTGACCACCGGCACCCAGGGGCGCAGCTCCTTGGCGAGTTCGACCAGCACACCACGGAACCCGTGTGAGGGAACACCCATGACGATGACGTCGGCACAGTTGGCGGCTTCGGCGAAATCGTTGGTGGCGCGCAGGGTTTCGGGCAGCGCCACCTCCTCGCCCAGATATTCGGTGTTGCGGTGGTTCTTGTTGATGTCCTCGGCGGTATCTGCCGAGCGAACCCACTGCAGGGTGGGACCGCGGCGGGCACAGATGGACGCGACGGTGGTCCCCCAGGAACCACCGCCGAGCACAACGACTTGTGGCGCGCGGCGATCAGGTGTCATGGCGACAAACGTAGTGCGACGCAGCCCGATTTAGGTCGAGTTCGCCCAACGCGGGTCGGTCGGCGGTTGACCCGACGGCTGCCTAACCGACCAACTGCGCCGGGGCCTTCACCCGCCCGAACACCATGTCCTCGTCGATCTTGTCCAGGAAGCGGTAGTCGAAGGCATCGGCGAAGAAGTCCTGGCGCACCACCCACGGCCGCCTGGTGCCGGACTTCGGCAGGGCGTGCGCGCTGCGCTTCACGTAGCCGGCCTGCAGGTCCCAGGTCGGTTTCTCCGGCATCGCACCGCCGGCCGGATGCGGGTAGGCATGGGTGTAGCCGTGCGCCTTCATGTACTCCATCAGCTTCGCCGTCGCACGGGCCGTGATGTCGGCTCGCAGTGTCCAGGACGCGTTGGTGTAGCCGATGCACCAGATCAGGTTCGGGACGTCCTCGAGCATGTGCGCCTTGTAGGAGAACCGTTCCTGCGGCTTGACTTCGGTGCCGTCGACGCTGATCCGCACCCCGCCGAGGGCGAGCAGGCTCAGGCCGGTGGCCTTGACCACGATGTCGGCGTCCAGGTGGCGGCCCGAGGTCAACACGATGCCGGTCTGGTCGAAGTGGTCGATATGGTCGGTGACCACCTCAAGTCGGCCGTTGCTGATCTCCTCGAAGACGTCGCCGTCGGCCACCAGGCACATCCGCTGATCCCACGGGTTGTAACGCGGCTTGAAGTCACGTTCCACCGGATAGCCCGCCGGTAACTGCTTGGTGTTTTGCCAGCGCACGACCTTCTTCATCACGCTGGGCGTGCCCTTGGACAGAATCCAGATGACTTTTTCGAACAACATCGCGACGCCCCGCAGGATGTTGTAGGAAGCCTTGTTGGGCAACAGTTTTCGTACCGGCTGCATCCAGCGGTTGATGCGCGGCATGGAGAACAGGTACCCGGGGGAGCGCTGCAGCATGGTCACCTTAGCGGCCTTTCGGGCCAGGGCCGGCACCAGCGAAACGGCGGTGGCTCCGGACCCGATGACGACCATCTTCTTGCCGGTGTAGTCCAGGCCCTCCGGCCAGTGCTGGGCATGTACGACGGTGCCCCGATAGTCGTCGATGCCGGGGAAATCCGGATCGTAGGGTTCGTCATAGTTGTAGTAGCCGGAACCGAAGAACACGAAGCGGCCCCGGTAGGTCGCTGAGGTCCCCGTCGTGTCGTCCGTCGTCTGCACCGTCCAGGTGTCGGTGCCCGAATCCCAGTCGGCGGAGACCACGGTGGTGTGGAAGCGGATGTTGCCGAAGATGCCGTGTTTGCGCGCGGCGTTCTCCATGTAGTCGCGGATGACGTCGCCGTCGGCCACGTATTCCCTGCCGGTCCAGGGCTCCCATGGCCAACTCAGGCTGAAGATCGAGGAGTCCGAGCGCACCCCAGGGTAGCGGAAGAGATCCCAGGTGCCGCCGAGGCGGTCACGACGTTCAAGGATGACGTAGCGAGTGGCGGGATTGGCCTCGGCGAGGCGGTAGGCCGCCCCGATCCCGGAGATTCCGGCGCCGATGATCACCACGTCGTACTCGCCGGCGAATTGTTCCTCGGGACGGGCGTCTTCCTGGGGGCTTACGGTCATCGCGGTCCTCGCTGAGTGCGTGCAGGGTGACGTAAACCACCTTATGCACTGACCGGCGCTGAGTCGACGGTCAGCGGTAGTTGACGAACTGCAGGGCCACCTCAAGGTCGGCGCCCTTGAGCAGTGCCTGGACCGCCTGTAGGTCGTCGCGACTCTTGGAGGTCACTCGGATCTCCTCGCCCTGGATCTGGGTCTTGACGCTCTTGGGACCCTCGTCGCGGATCAACTTGGTGACCTTTTTGGCGTTCTCGCTGTTGATGCCTTGCTTGATGGTGCCGCTGACCTTGTAGGTCTTGCCCGACGGCTGCGGGTCGCCGGCGTCGAAGGCCTTCATCGAGATGTCGCGGCGGATCAACTTCTCTTTGAAGACGTCGACGGCGGCCTTGACCCTTTCCTCGGTGGAGGAAACGATCTCGATGGCCTCGTCGCCCTTCCAGGCGATGGTGGTGTCGGTCCCGCGGAAGTCGAACCGGGTGGCCAGTTCCTTGCCTGCCTGGTTCAGGGCGTTGTCGACCTCCTGGCGGTCGACCTTGCTGACGATGTCGAAGCTGGAATCAGCCACTGGATGCCTCCTCGCGTCCGGCCCTCGGTGGCCGGTTTGTGTCCGGGGTACATCCTCGTTGTACCCTGCTATTCGCACGGAGGCGGGGTATCTCGATTCCGGTGCGCCCAGGCAGGTTGCCCGAGCGGCCAATGGGAGCGGACTGTAAATCCGTCGGCGAAAGCCTACACAGGTTCGAATCCTGTACCTGCCACCA
>JAHBAP020000615.1 GCA_018500005.2 Mycobacterium sp.
CGTGGGCTCGGAGATGTGTATAAGAGACAGCACCCCGGACTGCACCAACGGCTCAATGGTGAAGTAGCCCAAGTCGATGGCCGGGGAAAGCCACCACACACCCGGGATGAAGCTCAGGACGTACTGCGTCAACTCGAAGCCCCAAGCGACCCACGGTTCGACGGCGTCGTAGGTGTTCTTGATCGCGTTCTCAAGCCCGGTGGTGAGTGCGGACAGCTCAACGGCGGCTGTCACGCTCTTCGCCGGGTTGAGTGTCGGCACGCTCGCGGGGCTCACGACCGCGGTTCCAACGACGGCGGCGCTGACGCCGGCGACCAGGTAGGAGCGGGCGGACAACCCGAAGATGGACTGGGTCATGAGGCACCTCACACGTTTGCTGACAGATCGCTGAGAGATCTTACCGGCAATGCTGAGAAATTCACAGGGGCGATGGTCGTGCTGCCCGTGGCCCGCGGGGCTGGCGAAGTACTGTTGTGCCTATGACCTCGACGGCATTGCGCCGGGTACTGCGACGGGCCCGCGACGGTGTGGCCCTCAATATCGACGAGGCGGCGAGCGCGATGACGGCCCGGGGCGATGACCTCGCCGATCTGTGCGCCAGTGCGGCACGGGTCCGCGACGCGGGCCTGACCTCGGCGGGTCGGCGCGGACCGGGCGGCCGACTGCCGGTGACCTACTCCCGCAAGGTCTTCATCCCCGTCACCCACCTTTGCCGGGACACCTGTCACTACTGCACCTTCGTCACGGTGCCCGGAAAGCTCCGCGCCGAAGGCCGCGGCATGTATCTGGAACCCGACGAGATCATCGACATCGCCCGCCGGGGCGCCGAGCGCGGGTGCAAAGAGGCGCTGTTCACCCTTGGCGACCGCCCCGAGGCGCGGTGGCCCGAAGCGCGGCAGTGGCTCGACGAACGCGGCTACGACTCGACCCTGGACTATGTGCGGGCGGCCGCGATCCGGGTACTCGAGGAAACCGGCCTGCTGCCGCACCTGAACCCCGGGGTGATGAGCTGGGCCGAGCTGTCCCGGCTCAAGCCGGTCGCGCCGTCGATGGGCATGATGCTCGAGACGACGTCGCGCCGGCTGTTCGAGACCCGCGGCCTGGCGCACTACGGCAGCCCCGACAAGGACCCGGCGGTGCGGTTGCGCACCCTGACCGACGCCGGCCGGCTCTCGATTCCGTTCACCACCGGCCTGCTGGTCGGCATCGGCGAAACCCTTGATGAGCGCGCCGACACCCTGCACGCGATCCGCAAGGTGCACAAGGAGTTCGGCCACGTCCAGGAAGTCATCGTGCAGAACTTCCGGGCCAAGGACCGCACCGCCATGGCAACCACGCCGGACGCGGACATCGATGATTTCCTGGCCACCATCGCCGTCGCCCGCCTAGTGCTGGGGCCGGATATGCGTATCCAGGCCCCGCCGAACCTGGTCTCGCCCGCGGAGTGTCTGGCGCTGCTGGGCGCGGGAGTCGACGATTGGGGCGGGGTCTCTCCGCTGACCCCCGACCACGTCAACCCCGAACGGCCCTGGCCGGCTCTGGATGACCTGGCCGCGGTCACCTCCGATGCCGGATTCGATCTGGTGCAACGGCTTACCGCCCAGCCCAGGTACGTCCAGGCGCCGGCCGGGTGGATCGACCCGCGGGTGGCCGGACATGTGGCGGCCCTGGCCGATTCCGCTACTGGATTCGCCCGCGACGTAAACCCGATCGGGCGACCCTGGCAGGAACCCGACGAGGCCGCCGAGTCACTCGGCCGTACCGACCTCGCCACCACGATAGACACCGAAGGGCGCCGGGCGGATGCGCGCAGCGATCTCGGCAGCGCTTTCGGGGACTGGGACTCGATCCGGGACCGGGCGGGAGAACTCTCGGCCCGGGCTCCCGAGCGTATCGACACCGATGTCGCCACCGCGTTGCGCGCAGCAGAACGTAATCCGGGCGGCTGCAGCGATGCCGACTACCTGGCCCTGGCGTGTGCCGAAGGACCAGCGCTGGATGCCGTTGCAGCGCTGGCAGATTCGCTTCGTCGCGATACCGTGGGCGAGGACGTGACCTTCGTGGTGAACCGGAATATCAACTTCACCAACATCTGCTACACCGGCTGCCGGTTCTGCGCCTTCGCCCAACGTAAAGGCGATGCCGACGCCTTCTCGCTGTCCACCCGGGAAGTGGCCGACCGCGCCTGGGAGGCGCATGTCGCCGGGGCCACCGAGGTGTGCATGCAAGGCGGTATCGACCCCGACCTTCCGGTGACCGCTTACGCCGACCTGGTACGTGCTGTCAAAGCGGCGGTGCCGGCCAGGCATGTGCACGCCTTCTCGCCGAGGGAGATCGCCAACGGATTCACCAAGAGCGGCAGCACCATTCGGGACTGGCTTAGCGCACTGCGGGAAGCCGGCCTCGGAACGATCCCCGGTACCGCGGCGGAAATCCTCGACGATGAGGTGCGCTGGGTTCTCACCAAGGGGAAGTTGCCCACCGCGCTGTGGGTGGAGATCGTCACCACCGCACACGAAGTCGGCCTGCGGTCGAGTTCGACGATGATGTACGGCCACGTCGACACCCCGGCGCACTGGGTGGCACATCTCAATGTGCTACGCGGAATCCAGGACAACACAGGCGGTTTCACCGAGTTCGTCCCACTGCCGTTCGTTCACCAGTCTTCGCCGCTGTACCTCGCGGGAGCGGCCCGGCCCGGGCCGACCCACCGCGACAACCGGGCCGTGCATGCGCTGGCCCGGATCATGCTGCACGGCCGGATCTCCCAGATCCAGACCAGCTGGGTGAAACTCGGCGTCGAACGCAGCCAGGTGATGCTCAACGGCGGTGCCAACGATCTGGGTGGCACGTTGATGGAGGAGACCATCTCCCGGATGGCCGGCTCCCAGTTCGGATCGTCGAAGACCATCGCCGAACTGGTGGCAATCGCCGAGGGTATCGGGCGCCCGGCCCGGCAACGCACCACTACGTATTCGACCCGGGCGGCCTGAGCTTCGGGGATTCCTGACCGCTGAGGCGGCATACTGCCACCTATGGTCAGGAGGGTGCCGCTGGCCGCGGCGATCGCATTCGCGGTGCTGTCGGTCCTTGCGCTGGTGGTCGTGCCCCTCGGTCCCGGAATAGAACGCTCCGGTGCCGAGGTCGTCGACCATGTCAGCGCGCACGCCGACATGATTCGGTTGCGCGCGTTGTTGACCGCCGCGGCGCTACTGGCCCTGGTGGTGGTCATCGGGTACGTGCGGGAACGTCTTGACGGCCCGGCCGGTTACGTCTTCACGGTCGGAGCCGCGACCCTCGTTGCGCAGGTCGGCGTCGAGCTGTGGCTGACCTCCGGGATGGCGCTGCACGCGTCGAGTCTGGATCCGCCCACCGCCCGGGTTCTGGCCGACATCGCGTCGATGTGGGGTCCGCTGCTGACAATCGCGGCGCTGATGCTGGCCGGTCCGATCATCTGGGCCGGCCGAAACGGCAGGCTGCCGCACTGGCTGGCTGTGATTGCGGCGGTATTCGCCGTCGAGCAGCTCGTCCAACTGCTGACCATCATCGGCCCGCCCGGCAGTTTCATCGCCCCGGGTGGCCCGATGGCCGTCTATCTGGGCGGCGGGTTGTTCCTGGTGTTCCTGTTCGCGTTGGGCGTCGGCGCCTCGCAACCGGGCGTTGCGAGGCCCACGCTCGCCGGTTCGGAACCGGCTCCGGTGGGCGCGAAGGTCCACTAGCGCGTCAACGATTTCGGTCCATCAGATACTGTGCGTCTGCGACACAATCAAGAGCACATCGAGGAGAACCTTCGTGACCTACGTGATCACCGAAGCCTGCGTCGACATCAAGGACAAGGCTTGCATCGAGGAATGCCCGGTCGATTGCATCTACGAGGGCGCCCGCATGCTCTTCATCCATCCCGATGAGTGCGTGGACTGCGGCGCCTGCGAGCCGGTCTGCCCGGTTGAGGCGATCTATTACGAGGACGATGTGCCCGACCAGTGGTCGCAGTACACCCAGATCAACGCCGACTTCTTCGCCGAACTCGGTTCGCCCGGCGGTGCGTCGAAGGTGGGCCTGACCGAGAACGACCCGCAGGTGGTCAAGGACCTTCCCCCCAAGGGTGAGGACTGACCGCTCGTCGTTCGGCGCCGGTCTCGGCGTCGCTGCCGGTGTTCCCCTGGGACACCCTTGCTGACGCCGCCGCCACCGCCCGCGCGCACCCGGGCGGAATCGTCGACCTGTCGGTTGGCACCCCCGTCGACCCGGTAGCGCCGGTCATCCGAGCGGCCCTGGCCGACGCCTCGGCGGTGCCCGGCTACCCGACGACGGCGGGCACACCGGAGTTGCGGGCCTCCGCGGTGGCGGCACTGCGGCGCCGCTACGGAGTCACCGGACTGGACTGCGACGCCGTACTGCCGGTGATCGGTACCAAGGAACTCATCGCCTGGCTGCCGACTCTGCTGGGCTTTCGGTCCGAGGACGCCGTCGTCGTTCCCGAACTGGCCTACCCGACTTACGAGGTGGGTGCCCGACTTGCCGGCGCGAAGGTGGTCATCGCCGACTCGCTGACCCAACTCGGCCCGCGGAACCCGGCGTTGATCTACCTGAACTCGCCTAGCAATCCGACCGGCAAGGTCCTGGGCGTCGACCATCTGCGCAAGGTGGTCGCATGGGCCCGGGAACGGGGCACGCTGGTGGCTTCCGACGAGTGCTACCTGGGACTGGGCTGGGATCGGCAGCCCTACTCGGTGCTGCACCCAGACGTCTGCGGCGGTGATCACACCGGTCTGCTCGCGGTGCATTCGTTGTCCAAGAGCTCGTCGCTGGCGGGATATCGTGCCGGGTTCGTCGCCGGCGATCCCGCGGTGGTCGCCGAACTCCTGGCGGTGCGCAAGCATGCCGGGATGATGGTGCCTGGCCCGGTCCAGGCGGCGATGGTGGCCGCGCTCGATGATGACGAACACGAGCTCGTGCAGAAGGACCGGTACGCACGTCGGCGCGCGACGCTGATGTCGGCCTTCACCGCGGCGGGATTCACCATCGAGCATTCCGAAGCCGGTCTGTACCTGTGGGCCACCCGCGGGGAACCGGGGCGGGACACCGTCGACCGGCTCGCCGAACGCGGGATCCTGGTGGCGCCAGGGGACTTCTACGGACCTCGGGGGGCGGACTACGTGCGGGTGGCGCTGACCGCCACCGACGAGCGGGTGGCCGCGGCCGCCGAGCGGCTGGCGGGTTAGCCCCCAGAGCGCGAAATCGACGCCACGGTCGTCGATCGCGGTGCGATCACAGCCGTGGCGTCGATTTCGGCGCAGGGAACGGTTAGTTCATGTTCCAGGGTTCGCCGTAGGTGGTGACGCTGTCACCGGTTTTGGCGATCAGTCGGGCGA
>JAHBAP020000382.1 GCA_018500005.2 Mycobacterium sp.
CACTGCCGACCGCGTCCTCACCCACTCCGCTCGCCGCCGGGGGCTTATTCGCCTGGATCGTGTGGCGGCGGGGCCGCCCTGATTGGAATCATCCCGACCAGACTGTGATCGCGGACTCCGATGAGATCGTGCTGCCCGAGAAGGCTTCTCGGGGACGTCGACATGGACACCTGCGCCCCAGCGACGGCTGCGCAGCCTGAAAATGCCCGTCAGAGCATGACTGCGAACATGATGGCCATGCCGGCCGCCATGGCGAGTGGGCACAGTATGTCCACAGTCTTATGGGGGATGAGGAAATTGATCCTTCCTGATCTCGTTCTTGTCCATCCACCGCCGCGCCGATAGAACTACGGTCTATCTACGTATATAGTTGCTGCCGGCACGCATCCCCGCAAGCCCGCTACCCGGCATGGGGGCACGGCCCACTGCCCTGCCTCAGATCAGAGGTTCACTGATTTCTACGAAGGACTTGCTCGAATGGCACCTTTCACGCGCATTCTGCTGACGGCTTTCGCAGTCGTCGCCCTCGTTATCGGCGCGGGTGTCTACCTCTCGGCCCGAGATAGAGACGCCTCCGCCGGATCGCAAGTGCAGGTTGATGACGTGGGGCAACTGGTTCGCGACAACAGCCGCCGCCTCAACACAGTGCCGAACAGTGACGTCACCGTCGTCGAGTTCCTCGACTTCGAGTGTGAGGGGTGTCGGGCGGCCTTCCCGATGGTCGAGAAACTTCGATCCGAATACGGGGACCGCGTCAATTTCGTCGTCCGCTACTTCCCCATCCCGTCTCACTTCAACGCAGAGCGGGCTGCCCGCGCGGTCGAGGCGGCAGCCCAGCAGAGCAAGTTCGAGCCGATGTACAAGAAGATGTACGAGACACAGAGTCAATGGGGTGAGCAGCAGAAACCAGCCGATTCCATATTCCGCAGTTTTGCAAGTGAACTCGGTCTCGTCATGCCCGCCTTCGATGCGGCCTACAACGACCCCGCGACACTCGATCGCATCAACTTGGACGTCGCCGACGGTAAAGCGCTCGGCGTCCAGGGCACTCCGACCTTTTTCCTCGATGGACATCGCTTGGAATTCAAGAGCTACCAGGATGTGTCGGCGGCGATTCAACAAGCGTTGAGGGAATAGCGGCCGGCCATCGGCGACGGTGGTACGTCGGGTCGCCGTTGCATCTTCGCTTGGCACAACACTGATTCAGCTGTACGGCCCGTCGCAGAAAGCGCGCCCACTGTTCTGTAGCCGAGGTTGCTGGGGACGTTGCCATGTCGGCTGAAACCGCGTGGGGTGGCGTTGCCCCGACTACTGCGGAACTCGGTGTGGGAGAACCAGATTCCGCCGAATACCATCGACGCCTGCAACGGCAGGGCGTCTATTGAAAGCCTCTCGCTCTGATCGGTCACTTGGCGGGCAGATTGTTTGTCGAGTGTCTCCCGCAACATGGAGTCGAGTAAATTGGCAGCGAGTGCTTGAGCCCCTTCTGGATGCCCGTCCACCAACATGTCGATCACTTTCAGTGCAAGACCCCGGTACTCAATGACGTCGTCCTCGGAGGTAGTTTCGACGCCTCACGACACGCCGCGACAATCCGCTTCCATCGGCGTCCGAGAATGCGGCGCCGCTCTTGCTTTGACGCGGCAGCTATTAAGGCGTTGAGAACGTCCCGCGGCGGCACCCATGCGTGGGCGAGCACCTGATGCTCAACATCGATGTCAAGGTGTACTCCCTGGCTCAGCCCCGCACACGACCTTCGGCGCGGGGTCGTACCGAACCGTGTGCGTCTCGGTACGGATTGCCCCGGTAGCGATCTCGCGCAGTGTGCGGGTGTCGGTGATGGTGAACCCGGACGTTCCGCCGCTGGTGCTGCACTGCTGGCCAGCAGGAATGGTCACCGTGCTGGGGGTCGTCGCGTTGGTCCGTGAGCTCTGAGATGACGTCACCTCGAAGCGCTTGACCCCCGACAGTCGCACCGTGACCGAACTGGGCGTCCACTCGGTCTCGATCAACACCGCCGCCAGACCGTCGTTGCGGAACTTCAGGTCGATGTCGTCGCCGGACACAGTCGCCTCCCGACCCGCCGGGTAACGACTGATGTAGAAACTGTGCTCCTGGTGTTCGACGTCAACCATGCCGGCGAAGTACGCGGCATTGAACAACGTGGTGGCGACCTGCGAGCCGCCCCCCCCGACGCCGCGCGCCGGGCGGCCGTTCTCGATCACGCCCGCCTCGACGTAGCCGGCCGCGGTGCTGCGCGGGTTCGTCGCCGCGTTCAGGCTGAACGTCTCGCCCGGCCCGACCACCGCGCCGTCGATCTGCCCCGCTGCGCGCTTGATGTTCACCCCGGAGTCGGTGGCGAATCCGCTGGTTTGGAACTCGCCGATGACACCTGGGACGCCGAGTGCCTCTAGATCCGCAGTCGTGAATCGTGCCGGCTGGTCGGCGTACACGGCGGCGATCTCGCGATCACCGGTGCCGGTCAACGCGGATGGGAGATCCGCCAGCGTGGTCTCGTAGTCGATGCCCCGACCGTCCTGCGACGGCACCACCACCGCCGTCCCGGACGCGAAGTCGAGCGCCGCGTCGCGGCCCGGGATCTCCGAGGCGGCGAGCTGCGGTCGGAGCGCATCGGCGATGGCGGCGAGGTTGATCTCCGGTACGAGCGCACCGGCCTCGGCGCGGAAGGCCAGTGCCGCGGCGACGACCTCCGTGGTGATCGTGGCCCGTGCGCCGCCGTCGCCGACCACGGTGACCGGCGCCGACACCGCGGGTCGCGCGACCTGGTCGACTGCGGCGGCCACGTCATCGGCCGTCGTACTCGCAGGGAGTTCGACGACCGGCAGCGCCACAGCCTGACCCGTCGCCCAGTCACGCTTCAGCGTTGCGGCTGCGGCGTTCACGTCGAGCTTCTGGCCCGCACGCGGGTCGACCGGAACCGGCCTGCCGTCTACGAAGCCGACCGAGCCCTCGACCGGACTCCTGTCGACGGTCGGTGCGAGTTCTTTCAGCGCAGCGGTCAGCGCCTCGTCGTCAACCGTGGAGACCACGCCGACCTCCCGCTCGGTGAACAACGACGTGATGCGCGTGATCGGGTTGAGCGGCTGGGCACCGGTCTCCTGCGCCGTGCGCGCCCAGTCGACCATCAGCCCCACGTTCGTCGGGTCGATCTCACCGGGCGCTGACCCGACGGTGATGGCCACAGGTCGCGGGGCGCGCGGGGCGAGCTCAGCGCGCAGTCGCTGCTCGGCGTCGTCCACGTTCATGCCGCCGATCTGCACACCCGCCGCGGTCACCCCCCGAGGAACCGCTCCTGACGTCACAACAAGGTCGGCGAAGTAGATCAGCCCCAGCACCGCGGTGACCCCGGCGAGCCCCAGGAGTTGCCGCGAGCGACCATGCGCCCCGGGGCGGTCGGCGTCAGGCTTACCGGGCGTGCGCGAGTCAGCCCCGGCCCGCGACGGATCCGTCGCAGCTGGGGGGCCTGGTTGCTTCGCCACGCTATGCGCGCCGCCACCGCCTACTGAGACGTCAGTGGACTGCCGCTCGGGCAACACGCCGGTTCCTCCAGACCATCTCGGATTGCGGACCAACCGACTTCATGCTCTGGCGACGCCATCGTTTGACGGCGGCCGAGCACGCGCCCCGTCAGTGTTTGGCCGACCGGTTCTGCAGACCGCTGAAATGACGACGTCCCAACCAGGAATGCGGATCGATGACGGGCCAGCCCAGTGTGCGGAGGGCGGCTCATTCGGGGGGCATGACTTTCCGTCGGTGCCGCCGTGACTGCCAGAACGCGATCACCGCGCCGAGAAGTAATCCGATGACCGCCGCGGTGATGACAGTTCCTTTGGTGTCCGATCCGAGGGGGCCGGAGGACGTGGGCGGGGCCGTGGCCGTTGGTGAGGCGCTTGTCGTTTGTGAGGCGCCGGGCGACGGTGACTCCGGCTCGGCGGGCGCGGGCGTCCCGGCGACGGTGAAACTGACGGAGCCCGACACCGGGTGGCCGTCTTCGGACACGACGCGGTACCCGATCGTGTAATCCCCACCCTCGGGCAGGTTGGGACTTACAGAGGCGCGGATCTCCGGACCTGCCACCACCGGGGTGCCTGCGACCCAGTTGCGACCATCACTGCTGTTCACGACGACGTTGGCGAACGTCGGGTTGATGTCTTCGGTAAAGGTCAAGGTAACGACGGTCGGGGCCGCTCCCTCAGTGGCACCATCAACGGGATCGGAGCCCGCGAGCGCGGTGTGCGCCGCGGCGTTCCCAACTCCCGAAGCCAAACACGCGGACGCGACCACGGCCACCACCAATGCACGCGCTACGGTATTCACGTTTCCTCATTTCGATGTCCAGTAGCACTCATCAGCAGGCTATCGAGACCGTGCATCCGCAGTCCACTTGCCAACGTACTTACCCGGCACGATTGATGTCGTTTGTGGTCATCCACACCCCTCAGGGTCGCAATCTCGATTCGAGCATCATCGACCCGCTAGCAGGATGCGGCTGAGTTGCGTTGTCGTGGCGACACCGTCGTCGTAGCCGCCCTCATCGCCGAGCGCATTCATGACCGCCAAGGTGTATCGCTGTTGCAGCCCGGCGAAGCCAACGGAGTTGACCACCCATCCACCTTGCTCTTGTGACCAGCCGCTCTTGTTGCCCGGTGTCATCGCAGCACCGGCGCCCCAGACTCCCCACTGCTGCTGGCCGTCGACGCGTTGCATCTCCGCAGCCACCGCAGCAGCGTCGGCCGGCGCGAGGCCGGTCAGGACGTAGTTCATGAGTCCGTCGAAGTCGTCCGCGGTGGCCTTCTGGAATCCCCAGTACGGGAACAGGTCACCGAATCCGTTCTGGGGAGGCACATTTGGCATGCCGTAGCGCCGGAAGTTCGCGTTGAAGACCTGAGCCGTTCCGCCTAATGCGACCACAATGCGTCCGCCGCCGCGTTGTCGGAACTGCGCAGCATCGCGACCATCTGGCGCCGGTCGGCATCGGTGAGCCGAAGCGCGCCCGTCCGCTCGCGAGTGAGCAGGTCGGCGACCATCGCCAGTTTGATCGTCGATGCCGTCCAGATGGGCGTGCCGGCATTGGCGTTGCGGTACTTGGCACCTGTCGCGCGATCGCGCAACACGAGTCCGATCCGGGCCGGGTCGCAAGGTAATGTTCGGCCTCCGCGATTCGCTCGCGCATAGCGCACTCACCGTTTGACGGTTCACACGCCGCCGTCGCGGTCGGCTGGCTTACGCCGGAGGCGAGGAGTGGCAGGATCCAGCTCAGCGCGGTGATAACCAGGGTTCGTGGGAACATTCGATGCAAACCTCGTCTGTGTTGGCTGCCGAGTCCCCAAGATGGGTCAACTCGGCTGCCGGCGATTGCGGACACGCAGGTTCGATTCTCGTCATCGGCTCCACGAATCGTGCGCAACCTCGTCAGGACGGCACTGACCGCGGGACTTCAATGCTGTTTTCTTGCACGATTATCGGGTCACCAACGTTGACCGTGTTGAAGTACCACGCGGCGTCCTCGAGGCTCAGGCCGACGCAGCCATGGCTGACATTCTCTAACCCCAGCGAATTGACGGCCCACGGAGCGGAGTGCACGAAGAGGCCACGGCTGGTGAAGCGGACGGCGTAGTCCACCGTGAGCAGGTATCCGTCGGGAGCGTCGATGGGGATGCCGACGCTGCTCGAATCCATCACCACATCGCGTTCCTTGGCCAGCACCGTGTAGGTCCCGACGGGCGTCGGGTACTCCGGCCGACCCATTGAGGCGGGGAACACACCCGGTTCTCCCCTGCGGGGCCGGGGGTGAGGCGCCGGCAGCGCAACGGGTGGTCCCGAATCGACTCCGTCGATGGTCACGGTGAACGTGCGCTCCGAGATGTTGGCCACACCGACGACAGCAGCACCCGTGGTCAAGGTCGTGGACCGGCCTCCCACCGACAGCGCGACCGTGGTCCGCGCCGGCCAGAATCGGTCGGGAACCCACTGCACGGCGTCGCTGCCCTGCCACTGGTACGTGCCGGTCATCGCGGGCACCGTCGTGACGTCGAGGGCACGCTCGGCCGCAGGCCGGTTGTCGACGGGCGTTGTGAACGTCACCACCACGGGGTGCGCCACACCCACCACCTCGCCCGGCGTGGGTAGAACCGACGCGATGGCATAGGCATTAGCGCGGGTCGCCGCCAGGCTGACGTCGGCCGGGCCCGCAACCAAACTCGTCGCCGTCACGATCACTGCGAGAACACGTTGAGCTACCGCCCGCATGGCTCCCTCTCCCGTTGAAATGACAAGGTCGGCAAAATGATTGTATTTGGTGATTCGGCGAGCGAAAGAGTAAGCGCGCATTAGCAATTCGATCACTCCCTTGTCACGTTTTCGACACGGCGCCCACCCGGCAACGGTGGATTCCTCGCGGCCGACGCCGAACTACCGCACCTAACTTACGGTGCAGGAAAACGCCGATGCGCCAGCTCATTTGAGCTGGGGCGACAGCGAAAGGCATGGGCCTCAGTGCCGTTGAAGGCCCTAGGTCTTGATTATCGCGCCGGTGTTACGTCGAGTTCGGCGTACATGCCGGAGCCGTAGTGCCCGGCGATGTTGCAGAGCAGTTCGTAGCGTCCTGGTTGGAGGGTGAGGGTGGTCCAGCCCATGGTTCCGGGTGCGATGCCATCGCCCTCGCCGGCGCCGCAGGTGTGGGCGGCTTCGCCGAGGCTGCCGGTCTCGTTGACTTCCCAGTTGGCCCCGACGGGCCGTTGGCCGGGGTTCTGGCCCGGGCCCAACGGCATGACGACGACTTCGTGGGGCAGCCAGCCGTTGTTGGCGACCCGCAGCGAGACCTGGCCGGCGGGCACCGAGGTCGGGTTGATGGTCAGGCGCATCATGCCCATCCCCATACCGGGGCTGTTCGGCCACGCTCCTTGGGGGCCCATCATGGGTCCGCCATTCATGCCCGGTCCCATCATTCCGGGTCCCATCATGGGTCCGCCGTTCATGCCGGGTCCGTTCATGCCGGGGCCCATCATGGCGCCCATGTCGGAGGTAGTGACGTCAACGACCGCTCCGGGCAGCGCCGGGGGTGTGCAGGGTGCGGGCTGGGCGGGCAGCGGTCCGCCGTAGCCGGGAGGCCCGGCCATCGGGGCGAAGCCGGGTCCGGCTCCGGCACCGGCCATCACGGCGGTGGTGCCGATCCCGAGAGCCAGTGCGGCCGCGCCGATCAACAGGCCAGTCCGCAGACGGTTGTGGTTCATGGTCGTACTCACTGGTGTTCCCGCAACACAACGATGCGTCGCCGGTATTCCTCGTCGTCGATCTCTCCGCGGGCGAACCGTTCGGCGAGAAGGTCTTCGGGTCTGCGTCCGGGCTGTGGGCCAGGAGCCGCCGGTCCGTGGTGGTGCCCGGGGCCGCCCAGGTAGCGCACCGCCGCCACGATCGCGGTGATAACCAGGGCGAAGAACACGGTCAGGACGATCGCGCTCAGAACCCAACTACCCCAACCCCACCCGCCGTAGCCGTAGCCGTGGTGCCACATACCTCCGTTACCGCACATCACCAACCCCCTCCGTGGGTTAACCCGGGATGGCGCCCCCAATATCTCCAGCATGCGCCGGTTCGACCCAAATGTCACTAAATGCCGATAACATCGCCCAATGGCGATCCATACGATGTCCGGTGCGGTGACGAGGGTGGAGTTGGCGCCGGCGGCCGCTCTGTTCCGCTCGCTGGGTGATCCCACCCGGCTGGCGATCCTGCGCCGCCTCGCGATCGGGGAGGCCCGGGTCGGCGAACTCGTCGAGGAAATCGGGCTGGCCCAGTCCACGGTGTCCAAGCACCTGGCCTGCCTCAAAGAGTGCGGCCTGATCGACTCCGAGCCGGTGGGCCGGGCATCGCTGTTCCGGCTGTC
>JAHBAP020000609.1 GCA_018500005.2 Mycobacterium sp.
GCCGGGTTTGGGCGCCAATCGGTCGACCAGCCCGCGCGGCAGGAAGCGGCACACCCGGCAGCCCCCCGACCCCCCGGCGTTGGTGACACCTGTGGTCACCGCCGCGACCCCCGGGGCGGCGATGCACCGCCCAGTTCCCATGTACTCCGCGTAGCGGAACCGCCGGCCGTATGCGTAGTCCAGCAGGGCGTTGCTGCGTCGCACGATGCGCGTGTTGTAGGGGGCCATCACGAAGCCACCGGCCCATACCCCGGCCAGTTCGGGTGCGATCTCGCGGCCGCGCCGCAGCGGCAAGTCGGGCTGGGGACCGAATTCCGGCTCGGCGCCGCGATCCTGCGTCAGGGTGTACGGGTCCTCGAGCATCTTGCGGATTTCGGCGTCGGCGGACGCCGATCGCATGAGTTCGATCATCGAAGCGATGGTGCCGCCGGAGACCCCGCCGGCGAAGTCGCGCAGCACGTAGTTGGTGTCGAGCAGATCTCCCGCGCCGTCCTGGCGGGCGCGGTTGAACAGCGCGTACACCGTCATATCGGAGGGCACTGAGTCGAAACCACAGGCGTGCACGATCCGCGCGCCGGTGTCGATGGCTTGTTTGTGGTATTCGTCGATGCTCTGCCGGACGAACGTCGCTTCACCGGTGAGGTCGCAGTAGTCGGTGCCCGTCTTGGCGCAAGCTGCGACCAGGGGCAGCCCGTACTTGGCGTCCGGGCCCACCGTGGTGACCACCACCCGGGTGCGGGCAGCCATCGCCTCCAGCGTCGACGGCGAGGAGGCGTCGGCGCTGATGATGGGCCAGTCCCGGGCGGCGTCCGGCAGGGACGCCCGGACGGCTTCCAATTTCTGGGCGGACCGGCCGGCCAGCGCGATGCGGGCGTCTCCACCCGCCTGCGCCAGGTACTCCGCGGTCAGCTTGCCGACGAAGCCGGTCGCCCCATAAACGACGATGTCGAATTCACGCTGGGTCATGAGGGTCAACTTACCTGCGACCGCGGAGCCGGTTCAGGGAGCGTCAGCGCCCCTTACTCACCGCAGAGCAAACCTTGCCCCAGTCCACCAGGCCGAGGGGACCGCGACCCAGGCCCTGGCACTTCGATGCCGATCCGCCGCCCGGGGTGTTCCCCGAAACCGAGAAGACCTGAGCGCCGCCGGCCTTTCCGCAGGAGGGCCAGGCTCCGATGCCCTGGGAACGCAGTACGTTCTCAGCCACCCGGATCTGCTCCTCGCGGGAGGCCTGATGCGGCATACCGGTTCCGCCGTTGGCTTTCCAGGTGGCCTGGCTGAACTGGAGGCCGCCGTAGTAACCGTTACCGGTGTTGATGGCCCAGTTACCGCCCGACTCGCATTTGGCGATCGCGTCCCAGTTCACGCTCTCCGCAGCGGCGGTGCCGCTGCCCAGCGCGAGGGCGGTGAAGGCGGCACCGAGAGCAAGGGTGGCGAGGGTGAGGAGCCTGCGAACGATACCCACTTGCTGCCCCCTTCCCCGTGACGCGGTTGTGATGTGGATCGCCAGGGTTGAGACGGTTGTTACACAGGTTGTTCAGACAAAAAAGGTGGCGCCGGATTTCTCCGACGCCACCTGTCAATCCTGCGGCTGTTTAGCCGTTACCGCCACAGCTCGGCCACGCGCCGATGCCCTGCGTACGCAGGACGTTCTCCGCGACGCGGATCTGCTCCTCGCGCGAAGCCTGGTGCGGCATGCCGCTGCCGCCGTTGGCGGACCAGGTGCTAGGGCTGAACTGCAGACCGCCGTAGTAGCCGTTGCCGGTGTTGATGGCCCAGTTACCACTGGACTCGCACGCGGCGATGGCGTCCCAGTTGACGCTGTCGGCGTTAGCGGTGCCAACACCCAGAACAATCGGGGCCACAGCCATCGCGCCGGCGACCGATGCCACCTTGAGGGCCGTTCCGAAATTGCGGACGTTCTTCAACAATCTTTCCTTTCGCCGCGCGTGCGCCAGATCCGAAATATTTCCTGAGAATTCCTGAGAAATTCGGATTTCGGTTCGTGCCGTCTCGGTCTGGCACGACAGCGGTGGTCACACGCTTTGCTTGCGCTGCGGCCCCGCTCACCCGCAGGGTTTCTAATCTGAAATTGTTTAGCCTTTTTGGGGGCCGGGTAAGACGGTACGTGAGTTTGTCGGCGCGAGTCACGTCAATGACACGGCAATTTCTTGCAAATAACGGCTTTATCACGACTGTTGCAATGCCGAAGTCACTGCAGGTCAGAACGGCGTGTCAGATGGCCCTCAACGGTGACGGGCCCGTCATTTTTGTGACCTAAATCACATCTAGTTTGTGAACGGGCACACAGCGATGCAATTCACATTAATAACATTAGTCACATCAATAACATTTTCGGCGGCGGCGACCGCCGCGCGGCAGCGAGATTGCACTCAGATCGACGGAATAGCTCAGCGCAGGCCGTTCGGGTAGTTGAGATTAATCAGCGCACGCTCGTCGGACAAAACCACCCGATGGATGGCCACCACCCCGGTCAGCGCCCGCATGCTGCTCTCCCCCGCCTTGACCAGCAAGTTAACGTCATCGGCAAGGCTGGTCCGATAAATTCCGGCCAGGTAATGATCACGGCCGTCCCAGGGCAGCACCACGTCGGCGCTCCGATGAACGGCGAGCCGGTCGATGAGTTCGACGGACAGGTACGGCATGTCAACCGCACAGACGACAGCTCGGTCCGACCCGGCGGCCGCTGCGGCGCGAAGTCCCCAGCCGGTCGCCGGCAGTGGCCCGCCGCCGCTGACTTCGTCGCGAAGAATCTCGGCGTCCAGTGCTGGCAGCACCTGCCCCGGTGCGGCAATCACGAAGATCGGGGAACACCGCTGAACCAGCACGGCAACGGTGTTTTCCACCATGGTGAGTTCGGACGGCCCCGAATGCGGTCCGGGATGGGGCATCGTGGCCTTGTCCCGGCCCATCCGGCGTGACCCGCCGCCGGCCAGGATCACCGCCGCCAGCGGGGTGCTGCTGGGGCCGCCTTGCGGCACCGGCTAGTCCACGGTCCAGGTGTCGCGACCGCGCAGCAGGGCCTGCAGCGCCGCCGTGTCGTGCGGGGCGGTGGCGCGGGCCGCGGCCAACTGGTCGCGCGCAGCGTCGTCGTAGGTGGGCCGGATGACCTGCCGGAAGATACCCATCACGGTGTGCTCCAGGTTCTGGTCACTGAGCCGGGACAGCGCGAAGGCGTAGGCCGGGTTGTCGGCGTGGGCATCGTGCACCACGATCTGGTCGGCCGACACCTCGGCGGTCTTGGCCACATCGAGCCCGAAACCGGACTGCACCACGCAGTATTCGCCGTCGGCTCCGAAGGTGATCGGCTCACCGTGCCGAACTGGAATGACGTGATCCTCGGCGCCTTCCTTGCGAAGCAGATCGAATGACCCGTCGTTGAAGATCGGGCAGTCCTGCAGGATCTCTACCAGCGCCGCGCCGCGGTGCGCGGCCGCGGCCCGCAGCACCTCCGAGAGGCCCTTGCGGTCGGAGTCCAGTGCCCGCCCCACGAACGTCGCCTCCGCCCCCAATGCCACCGACACCGGGTTGAACGGCTGATCCAGTGAGCCCATCGGGGTCGACTTGGTCACCTTGCCGACCTCCGAGGTCGGCGAGTACTGGCCCTTGGTCAGTCCGTAGATCCGGTTGTTGAACAGCAGGACGGTGATGTTCATGTTTCGCCGCAGGGCGTGGATCAGATGGTTGCCGCCGATGGACAACGCATCGCCGTCACCGGTGACCACCCACACCGACAGGTCGGGCCGGGCCAACGCCAACCCGGTCGCGATAGTCGGCGCGCGGCCGTGGATGGAGTGGAAGCCGTAGGTCTCCAGGTAATAGGGGAACCGACTCGAGCAGCCGATACCGCTGATGAAGGCGATGTTCTCCCGGCGCAGCCCCAACTCCGGGAGAAAATTGCGGATGGTGTTGAGGATGACGTAGTCACCGCAGCCCGGGCACCAGCGAACTTCCTGGTCGCTGGTGAAGTCCTTGGCCTTCTGCGGAACCTCCGTGGTGGGAACACCGGCCGTCTTCGACGGCGATGCGGGCAGGCCCAGGTCGGTGCCGATGGTCATGCGTTCACTTCCGTCTGGACCGATGCGTCGATGATTGCCTCGATCTCGTCGGCCCGGAAGGCCATGCCGGCGACCTTGGTCACCGATTGCACGTCGACCAGGTACTTGCCGCGAAGCAGCAGGGCAAGTTGGCCGAGGTTCATCTCCGGCAGCACCACCGTCGTGTAGCCGGCCAGCACGTCGCCGAGGTTCGACGGCAGCGGGTTGAGATGGCGCAACTGGGCGTGCGCCACCTTCACCCCGCGCCGTCGGACACGTCTGCAGGCCTCACCGATAGGGCCGAAGGAACTGCCCCAACCGAGCAGCAGCAGTTCGGCGTCACCGGTTGGGTCGTCGACCTCCAGATCGGGGACCTCGATCCCGTCGATCTTGCTCTGGCGCAACCGGACCATCAGGTCGTGGTTGTCGGGGTGGTAGGAGATGTCCCCCGCACCGTTGGCTTTTTCCAACCCGCCGATGCGGTGCTCGAGGCCAGGGGTGCCGGGGACCGCCCACTGGCGGGCCAGCGTCTCCGGATCCCGGTCGTAGGGCGCGAAATTCTCGCCGGGGACCGCGAATCCCGGATCGATCGGCGCGAGGCCGCCGACGTCGGGGATCCGCCACGGCTCCGAGCCGTTGGCGATCGCACCGTCGGAGAGCACGATCACCGGCGTCCGGTAGGTCAGCGCAATCCTGGCTGCCTGCACCGCGATGTCGAAGCAGTCCGACGGGGAGCAGGGCGCGAGCACTGCGACCGGCGACTCGCCATTGCGGCCGAACATGGCCTGCAACAGGTCGGCCTGTTCGGTCTTGGTCGGCAGACCGGTGGACGGTCCGCCGCGTTGGACGTCGATGACCACCAGTGGCAACTCGGTCATTACCGCCAGACCGATGAACTCAGACTTCAGCGCCACGCCGGGGCCCGACGTGCTCGTGACGCCGAGTGCACCGCCATAGGAGGCGCCCAGCGCGGCACCGATCCCGGCGATCTCGTCCTCGGCCTGGAAGGTCAGGACGTTGAAGTTCTTGTGCTTGGACAGCTCATGGAGCACGTCCGAGGCAGGGGTGATCGGGTAACTGCCCAGCACCACCTCGACGCCGGCAAGCTGCCCCGCGGCGACGATTCCATAGGCCAACGCGGTATTTCCGGAGATCTGCCGATACTCGCCTGGTGCCAGCCTGGCCGGGGACACCTCGTAGGTCGTGGCGAAGGCCTCGGTGGTCTCGCCGTAATTCCAGCCGGCCCGTAACGCCAGCACATTGGCCTCGGCGACCTGGGGCTTACGGGCGAACTTCTCCCGGATGAAGGTCTCACTGGGCTGGATCGAGCGACCGTACATCCAGCACAACAGGCCAAGAGCGAACATGTTTTTGGAGCGTTCGCCGTCCTTCTTGGTCGCGCCGATCGGCTCCACCGCGCCGAGGGTCAGGGTGGTCATCGGAACGGAATGAACGCGAAACTCTGACAACTCGCCGGTCTCTAACGGATTGGCGACATAGCCCACCTTGGCCAGGTTGCGTTTGGTGAACTCGTCGGCGTTGGCGATCACCGTGCCGCCACGCGGCAGATCGCCCAGATTGGCCTTCAAGGCAGCCGGGTTCATTGCGACCAGTACGTCGGGACGGTCTCCGGCGGTGAGGATGTCGTAGTCGGCGATCTGGATCTGGAACGACGAGACGCCCGGCAGCGTGCCTGCCGGCGCACGGATCTCGGCTGGGTAATTGGGTTGGGTTGCAAGGTCATTGCCGAACAGCGCGGCTTCGGACGTAAACCGGTCGCCGGTCAGCTGCATACCGTCGCCGGAATCCCCGGCGAACCTGATGACGACCTTTTCGAGTTTCTGCCGGTTCTGCGCAGCTCCGTTGCCATTCGGACCCACGTCGCCGCCTTTCGTTTTATTACGGCGGTTTTTCTGCTACTTGCGGTACCGATTATTGCACTTTCTCAGGTACCCTCTTAGGAAGCGGTCTTAGGACACGCCGTCGGATTTGACCGAAACCACAGTTCAGCGCGGTGACCCAGACAGCAGGAAGTCCGAATTGTGGTGTAGCTCACTTTCTGCCGTCAGCGAACCTTAAGAAAAACAACCCGGGCAAATCCCGTTCCGGCACCATTAAGGCATGCCGGACTCCTTTCCCGAGACGCACTGGGGCCGAGAGACGATGTCGCGCATTTTCGCCCCGGCCTATCGGTTCGCGTCGACCCCGGTGGGGTCCCGCGTCCTGCGTGCCTTCGTCCCCCTGGACCGCCGGGTGCTGGCCGCGACCAAGGGCAGGTACACGTTGTTCGGCCCGGTCGCACTGCCCACGCTGCTGCTGACCACTACGGGCCGGAAGTCGGGCCTGGCCCGCACGACCGCGCTGAGTTATCTGCGCGACGGCCATCGTCTGCTGGTGCTCGGCAGCAACTGGGGCCAGCAATCCCACCCGGGATGGTCGGTGAATCTTCAGGCCCACCCGGAGGCCAGCGTCACCATGGGCGGAGAAGAGATTCCTGTCCGGGCGACCCTTCTGCACGGGGCGGAACGCGAGCGATGCCTGCAGCGGTTCCTGTCCTACCCGATGTACCGCGCCTACCGCACACGCACCACCCGTGAACTGCGGCTGTTTGCGTTGTCGCGGGCCTAGATTGGACGCATGCGGATCGGCCCACCGAAGACGGCGGCCGCCGGAATTCCCGGCGTTCTGGTTGCGCTGAAGCACAGCCTCGCGCAGATGGGCGCCGTGCGGACCGTGACCACGCTGACCCGGGTGAACCAGCGTGACGGGTTCGACTGCCCCGGATGCGCCTGGCCGGAGGAACCGGGCGGCCGCAAACTGGCTGAGTTCTGCGAGAACGGCGCCAAGGCCGTCGCCGAGGAAGCCACCCGCCGCGTTGTCACGCCAGACTTCTTCGCCGAGCACCCGGTGCGGGAGTTGGCGGCACGACCGGAGTACTGGTTATCCCAGCAGGGCCGGCTGGCCCATCCGATGGTGCTGCGGCCCGGGGATGACCACTACCGCCCGATCGGCTGGGCGCAGGCCT
The DNA here is from genome assembly GCA_018500005.2 of Mycobacterium sp. GTDB lineage: Bacteria > Actinomycetota > Actinomycetes > Mycobacteriales > Mycobacteriaceae > Mycobacterium. Next base: position 7,084 of record JAHBAP020000609.1, read on the forward strand.
ACGACCTGATCGCCGCGCATCTGCAGGCGCTGGGCGGTCCCGATGAGGCTTTGTTCTACACATCGGGTCGCGCCAGCAACGAGGCCGCGTTCCTCTACCAGTTGATGGTTCGCAGTTTCGGCACCAACAATCTGCCCGCCTGCTCCAACATGTGCCATGAGTCCTCCGGCACCGCGTTGACCGAGTCGATAGGCGTGGGCAAGGGTTCGGTGACCGTCGAGGACGTCGAGCACGCCGACCTGATCCTCATCGCCGGCCAGAATCCGGGCACCAACCACCCTCGCATGCTGTCGGTGCTGGAGAAGGCAAAAGCCAACGGCGCCAAGATCATCGCCATCAATCCGCTGCCGGAGGCGGGCCTGATCAGGTTCAAGGATCCGCAGAAGGTGGGTGGCGTCGTCGGGCACGGAACGCCGATCGCCGACGAGTTCGTGCAGATCCGTCTGGGCGGCGATATGGCCATGTTCCGCGGGCTGGCAAAGCTGCTCCTGGAGGGCGGTCACGAGGATCGGCAGTTCGTCGCCGATCACTGCCACGGATTCGACGACTACGCCGCATTGGCCCGCGACATCGAAATCGACACGGTACTTGAGGCCACCGGGATCACCGCGAGGCAGTTGCACCGCGTCGCCGAGATGCTGGCCGCCTCGCGACGAACGATCGTTTGCTGGGCGATGGGGCTGACCCAGCACAGCCACGCGGTCGCGACCATCGCCGAAGTCACCAACGTCCTTCTGCTGCGCGGGATGATCGGCAAACCCGGGGCGGGGGTGTGCCCGGTTCGGGGTCACTCCAATGTGCAAGGCGACCGAACCATGGGCATCTGGGAGAAGGCACCCGAAGACTTCCTGGCCGCCTTGGAATCCCGGTTCGGGATCACCGCACCCCGTCGGCACGGGTACGACACCGTCAACGCCATCCGGGCCATGCGGGACGGGCAGGCGTCGGTATTCATCGGAATGGGCGGCAACTTCGCCTCGGCCACACCGGATACCGACGTCACCGAAGCGGCCCTGCGCAATTGCGCGCTGACGGTGCAGGTGTCCACCAAGCTCAACCGCAGCCACCTGGTACCCGGCCGCACCGCACTGATCCTTCCCACCCTGGGCCGCACCGACCGCGACCTGGTGAACGGCCGCAAACAGGTGGTCTCGGTCGAGGACTCGATGTCGATGGTGCACCTGTCCCGCGGCAGCCTGCCCCCGCCGGGGCCCGCGGTGCGCAGCGAGGTGGCGATCATCTGCCAACTCGCGCGCCGCCTGCTGGGCCCCAGTCATCCGGTGCCATGGGAACGTTTCGCCTCCGACTACGACGCCATCCGCGAGGAGATCGCCGCCGTGGTGCCCGGTTGTGCAGACTACAACCGACGAGTCCGGCAACCCGACGGCTTCCAGTTGCCGCATCCCCCGCGGGATTCCCGCGAATTCCCCACCAGCACAGGCAAAGCCAACTTCGCCAGCTACCCGCTGGAATGGGTTCCGGTGCCACCCGGCCGGCTGGTGCTGCAGACACTACGCAGCCACGACCAGTACAACACCACGATCTACGGCCTCGACGACCGCTACCGCGGGGTTAAGGGCGGCCGACGGGTGGTGTTCGTCAATCCGTCGGATATCGCCGCGTTCGGATTGGCCGACGGCGATCAGGTCGACCTGTTGTCGGAGTTCACCGGTGCCGATGGCCCGGAGCAGCGCCGGGCCAAGGACTTCCGGGTTGTCGCCTACCCGACACCGCAGGGCAACGCCGCCGCCTACTACCCGGAGACCAACCCGCTGGTTCCTTTGGACCACGTTGCCGCCAAATCCAATACGCCCGCGTCCAAGGCCGTCGTGGTCAGGCTGGAGAAGACCGGGCCATGGGCCGGGTGACCTCCCGACGGCGGGTGAATCACCGCAGCGGTGACACCACCACCCAGCGGGCCGACACCCTCGTCGTCGAGGAGCCGTTGGAGATCCGGGTCGACGGGTCGCCCATCACGGTGACCATGCGCACCCCGGGCTCGGATTTCGAACTGGCACAAGGCTTTCTCCTCACTGAGGGGCTGATCACCCGGCGAGACGAGATCGCCACGGTCAGGTATTGCCCGGGAGAGGGCGAGGACGGACTCAACACCTACAACGTGCTGGACGTCACTCTGGCTCCAGGTGTCGAACTGCCGGACCTCGATGTCACCAGAAACTTCTACACCACCTCATCCTGCGGGGTCTGCGGCAAGGCATCGCTGGAGGCCGTGACGGTGGCCAGCCGGCACTCCCCCGGCGACGACCCGGCAGGAGTTCCGGCGGCGGTGCTGTCCGACATGCCGGCCCAATTGCGCTCGGCGCAAAAGGTTTTCGCCAGCACCGGGGGCCTGCACGGCGCGGCGCTGTTCAGCACCGACGGCACCATGCTGGCAGTACGCGAGGACGTCGGCCGGCACAACGCGGTGGACAAGGTGATCGGCTGGGCGCTGGAGTCCGGCCGCATCCCCTTGACCGGCACAGTGCTGTTGGTCAGCGGCCGGGCCTCGTTCGAGTTGACCCAGAAGGCGGTGATGGCCGGTATTCCGATCCTCGCGGCGGTGTCGGCACCGACGTCACTGGCGGTCGATCTGGCCACCCAGTCGGGACTGACCCTGGTCGCGTTCCTGCGCGGCGACTCGATGAACGTCTACAGCCGGGCAGACCGGGTGCTGTGATCTTCGGCCATCACCTAGCGGAACTTCGTACAGCCACTGCCCATGGTCAGCGCCAACGCGTGGTTAAGCGCTCTTGTCCCGGCGCTCGGAGCGCGCGGCCTTGCGCGGCACGATGGTCGGCAGCACGTTGTCCTGAACGGTCTCCTTGGTGACGACCACCTTGGCGACATCGTCACGGCTGGGGATGTCGTACATCACCGGCAGCAGCACTTCCTCCATGATGGCGCGCAGGCCCCGAGCCCCGGTGCCGCGGTGGATGGCCTGATCGGCGATGGCTTCCAGCGCGTCGTCGTCGAACTCGAGCTCGACACCGTCCATCTCGAAGAGCCGGGTGTACTGCTTGACCAACGCGTTCTTCGGCTCGGAGAGGATCTTCACCAACGATTCCTTGTCCAGGTTGGTCACCGAGGCGACCACCGGCAGACGGCCGATGAACTCCGGGATCAGACCGAACTTGATCAGATCCTCCGGCATCACCTCGGCGAAGTGATCCTGGGTGTCGATCTCGGCCTTGGACTTGACCTCGGCGCCGAATCCCAAGCCGCGCTTGCCGATCCGGTCGGAAACGATCTTCTCCAGACCCGCGAACGCACCGGCCACGATGAACAGCACGTTGGTGGTGTCGATTTGGATGAACTCCTGGTGCGGATGCTTGCGGCCGCCCTGCGGAGGCACCGAGGCCTGCGTGCCCTCGAGGATCTTCAGCAGCGCCTGCTGCACGCCCTCGCCGGAGACGTCCCGGGTGATCGACGGGTTCTCGCTCTTGCGGGCGATCTTGTCGACCTCGTCGATGTAGATGATGCCGGTCTCAGCGCGCTTGACGTCATAGTCGGCGGCCTGGATCAGCTTCAGCAGAATGTTCTCGACGTCCTCGCCGACATAGCCGGCCTCGGTCAGCGCGGTGGCGTCGGCGATGGCGAATGGAACGTTGAGCATCTTCGCCAACGTCTGGGCCAGGTAGGTCTTGCCACACCCGGTCGGACCGAGCATCAGGATGTTGGACTTGGCCAGTTCCACCGGCTCGTGCCGGGAGTCGCGCGACTTCTCGCCGGCCTGGATCCGCTTGTAGTGGTTGTAGACCGCGACGGCCAGCGTCCGCTTGGCGGTGTCCTGACCGATGACGTAGTTCTCCAGGAACTCCCGGATCTCGGCAGGCTTGGGCAGCTCATCGAGCTTGACGTCGTCGTTGTCGGCGAGTTCCTCTTCGATGATCTCGTTGCAGAGGTCGATGCACTCGTCGCAGATGTACACGCCGGGACCCGCGATGAGCTTCTTGACCTGCTTCTGGCTCTTCCCGCAGAAAGAACACTTCAGCAGGTCCCCGCCGTCTCCGATGCGCGCCATGTGGTGTGGCCCTACTTCCTTCGCACGGTTCGTTCGCTAAGTCTGGTGTCGATCAGGATCGACGCTACCCGCAAGCCCCGCCAAGCGGCGACCGATAAGCAGGCTTTTCCTGGCGTGTCGCACTCAGGCGTTTTGGGCGGACAGTTTCCGGTAGCTCAGCACGGTGTCGATGATCCCGTATTCCTTGGCTTCCTCCGCCGTGAGGATCTTGTCGCGGTCGGTGTCCTTGCGGACGACGGCAGCGTCCTTGCCGGTGTGACGGGCGAGCGTCTCCTCCATCAGGGTGCGCATCCGCTCAATCTCTTTGGCCTGGATCTCCAAGTCGGAGAACTGGCCCTGGATGACGCCGGACAGCGACGGCTGATGGATCAGGATGCGGGCGTTGGGCAGCGCGAGGCGCTTACCGGGCGTGCCGGCGGCGAGCAGCACGGCCGCAGCCGACGCGGCCTGACCGAGGCACACCGTCTGGATGTCGGCGCGCACGTACTGCATGGTGTCGTAGATGGCCATCAACGAGGTGAACGAGCCGCCCGGAGAGTTGATGTACATGGTGATGTCGCGGTCCGGGTCCAGGGACTCCAGCACCAGCAACTGCGCCATGATGTCGTTGGCAGAGGCATCGTCGACCTGTACGCCGAGGAAGATGATGCGCTCCTCGAACAGCTTGTTGTACGGGTTGGACTCCTTGACACCCCAGCTGGAGTGCTCGATGAAAGACGGCAGGATGTAGCGCGCCTGCGGGGCGAGCCGAGGGTCTGTGTAATCAGGCATTGGACGCTCCCGAGATGTGCGCGCGGGTGATGACGTGATCGACGAAGCCGTACTCGAGGGCTTCCTGGGCGGTGAACCACCGGTCGCGATCGGAATCGGCCTCGATGCGTTCGATGGGCTGGCCGGTGAACTCCGCGTTGAGCCGGAACATCTCCTTCTTGATGAGCGCGAACTGCTCGGCCTGGATCGCAATGTCAGCCGCACCGCCGGTGATACCGCCGAGTGGCTGGTGCATCAGGATGCGTGCGTGCGGCAATGCGTAGCGCTTGCCCTTGGCCCCTGCGGCCAGCAGGAACTCACCCATCGAGGCGGCCATGCCCATCGCGTAGGTGGCCACGTCGCACGGAGCCAGCACCATGGTGTCGTAGATCGCCATGCCGGCGCTGATGGATCCGCCTGGTGAGTTGATGTAGAGGGAGATGTCCTTGGTCGGGTCCTCTGCGGCCAGCAGCAAGATCTGGGCGCACAGCCGATTGGCGATGTCGTCGTCGACCTGCGAGCCCAGGAAAATTATGCGCTCGGCAAGCAACCGCTCATAGACCGAGTCCTGAAGGTTCAGTCCTACACCGGAACGCATGTCAGTCACCCTTACCTGCTTTCGTTATCTGTCGCTCTTACTGACCCTAACCACCCGGTGCCGGTAACAATGCCGGCGACGGCGGTCTTTCGCTGTCGGCGTTACTCCGACTCGGACTTCTCATCGGAGTCGGCCTTCTTCTTGGCCTTCTTCTCAGCCTTCGGCTCGTCCTTGCCCTCAGCCTTCGGCTCGTCCTTCTTCTCGGCCTTCTTCTTGGCCTTCGGCTGAGCCTTCTTCGCCTTCGGCTCGGTGTCGGCGTCGGCGTCGGCGTCGGCGGACTCCGCCCCCGAGCCGAAGAACTCAGTGGTGTCGATCACCTCACCGGTGGTGTCTTTGACGGTCGCCGCTTCGACAACGGCCGCGACCGCAAGGCCCCGGCGCACATCCGCGTAGACCACCGGCAGCTGGTTCTGCTGTTGCAGCAGGCTCACCAGCTGCTGGGGCTCGAGGCCGTACTGACGCGACATCAGGATCAACCGCTCGGTGAGGTCGTTCTCGCCGACCTGGATGTCCAGGTCGTCGGCGATTGCATCCATCAGCAGCTGGGTCTTTACGGCCTTCTCGGCGGCTTCCCGGTTGTCGGTGTCGAACTTCTCCCGCGAGCTGCCCTGCTCCTCCAGCGCCTCGGCCAGCTTGGCCTCGTCGTGGTCGAGCGGGTGGATCGCGTTGTGCAGCGCGGCATCGACCTGAGCCTGGACGATAGCTTCGGGCAGCGGCACCTCGACCAACTCCAGCAGGTTCTCCAGCGCGGTGTCGCGGATCTTCTCGGCCTGGTGGATTCGCTTGACCCGGCGAACCTGGTCGATCAGGTTCCCGCGCAGGGCATCCATGGTGTCGAATTCGCTTGCCAGCTGGGCGAAGTCGTCGTCAGCCTCAGGCAGCTCGCGCTCTTTGACCGACTTCACCGTCACGGTGACCTCGGCGTCCTCGCCTGCGTGCTCGCCGGCCACCAGTTTGGTGGTGAAGGTTTTGGACTCGCCCTGGGACAGTCCGATGATCGCCTCGTCCAAGCCCTCGATGAGCTGGCCGGAGCCGATCTCGTGGGACAGGCCCTCGGCCCTGCCGTCCGGGATATCGGTGCCATTGACCGACGCGGAGAGGTCGATGGAGACGAAATCGCCCTCCTCGGCCGCGCGTTCGACGCCCTTGAGCGTGCCGAATCGGGCGCGCAGAGCCAACAACTCGGCGTCGACCTCTTCGTCGGTGACCTCGACCGGGTCGACGGAGATCTTGAGCTTGCTCAGGTCGGGCAGGTCGATATCGGGGCGCACGTCGACCTCGGCGGTGAACTCCAGTTCCTCACCGTCGGCCAGCTTGGTGACCTCGATGTCGGGCTCGCCCAGCGGGCGAAGTTCAGTGCTGGTGACGGCCTCGCTGTAGCGGGCGGGCAGTGCGTCGTTGACGACCTGCTCGAGCACCGCGCCGCGACCGACCCGGGCCTCCAGCAGCTTGGCCGGAGCCTTGCCCGGACGGAAGCCGGGAAGCCGGACCTGACGAGCGAGCTGCTTGTAGGCGCGGTCGAAGTCGGGCTGCAGTTCGGTGAAGGGCACCTTCACATTGATCCGAACCCGGGTCGGGCTCAGCTTCTCGACGGTGCTCTTCACTGCGGTGCTCCTTGTGTCTCGTTCTCATAGGTCCATGGGCGCGTGTCGGGGTGACAGGATTTGAACCTGCGGCCTTCCGCTCCCAAAGCGGATGCGCTACCAAGCTGCGCTACACCCCGCTGCTGTTGCTACTCGCGCAGCGATCCTACGGCCAAAGGGGCA
>JAHBAP020000279.1 GCA_018500005.2 Mycobacterium sp.
GATCGTCGTGGTCGGGCGGATCGGGTTGTACCGGCTGCTGACGATCTGATGCGCGTGCCCGAATTCGGCGGCCCCGCGGGGCTGCGGTAGTCTTTCCTCCTGCTGCCGGCGATCCCGGCAGCGCCGCGGGCTGTGGCGCAGCTTGGTAGCGCACTTGACTGGGGGTCAAGTGGTCGCAGGTTCAAATCCTGTCAGCCCGACTTTGTGAAATAGCTTCTGAGCAGTAGTTTTGCTCTGTTTTCCGTTGGATTTTTTGTTGCGAACGGAACGGTTTTTGGGACCGATTTGGGACTACCGACTGCTTGGCGATGCGTTGGTAAGGCCTATGCCCGGCTTAGAGTGCACGCTAAGCGCGGCTATGCGCGCTATGTGCGCTTATTCTCGCCTCCTCAAGTGCGTTTTCTTTAGCGCACTTGACCGCAGAACGTGTTCAGTCAAGTGCGCTCCAACGGATCCGAATGCTTCCGGCGAGCCTGGGTGCGCAGCTTGAATGGCCAAGTCGGACCGGCGACATAGGCCGGCGGTGCACGTTGGCATGAGTCTCCAAGAATCAGTAAGGGAAGGGGGTGGCCTGTGGCTGCGAACTACGCGCAAGTTTTGGATAAGGAGGGCTTGCTTCGTGTTGCGGCGTTAAAGGGCCAGGCATGGAGGTGCTTCGGCAGCCCGGGCATGACAGATTGGCTGACTGACGTTACGGCGTTCTTCTGCACTGACGGACCAGCGGTCACGGTCTCCGGAATTGCTGAGTATCTCGATTTCGAAGGCGAGGAAGACACCTACTCACTACTCCACGTAGACGACGGGGCGGCGGACTTCGATGAAGCGGAAGAAGTCGGGAGGCTCTACTTCTTCTACGCGGGCCAGCGGGTAATCGACGTGCTGATCGTTCGCGAGACCATCGTCGAGAACCGAGGTGGCAACGCAACGTGGCGGTACGTCACCGACATCGGGATCGTCTTCAAGTTGTCGGCCGGCGCAATCGCAGTCACCAAGGTCAGCCACCACACGGAATTGCTGAGCGTCATTAAGGCAGACACACTGGAAGAACTCCAGATCGACGAGCCCACGAAAATTTGGGAAGACAAACTCGGGATCGAGTACACCACTAGGCGCGATTTCATCCCGATCGACGCTCGGGCCTAGCATGTAGCCAGCAGCCGGGCGCGGGATGCGCTGGTGGTGACGTGGAGCGGGACTCGGACGGATTTATGGGGGGAGTAGGGGAATGCCGTCAGTCCGGACCGTGACTTGCGTCGCCTGGTAGGCGAGCGAGAGCGTTGCGCATTGCAGCCTCACGAGGTTGGCCTGCTCGTCGTGTGTGCCGGATAGATGGCGGCTCCGGTGTCGGCGTCGACGATCGAAGCGGGGAAGTCGCGGTAGTCGATTGTCAGAGTGTCCTCGGAGCCGCGGTGGCCGGGTACAAGGGTCTCTAGAACCGTCATCCAGATCTGGTAGAACTCGTCGTATCTCGGGTCATCCATTTCGATGTCCAGATCGCCGCTGTTCTCACTCTCGTAGTCGGTGAAGTAGGTGCAAATGTAGCCCTCACCGTCGGTGAACTCGACGCGATAACGACTATTAGGGTTGAGGTCAGCGTATTTCATCACGGCGCCGATCGTCGCCGCCTCTTCGGGGTGAAACCATCCCATCGTTTTCTCCTTCAGTGGCGATCTGGATTAGCCGGCACGACGTGTGCACCCGATTTGGAATAGTGAATTGCTCCCCAACTGCTGGGCGTGGATTTTCCAGTCCTGCCGTCACGATGTACGCCGATAATGACGCCGAAGTCGATGGTTTCGCGGGTTCCTTGCCGGTTCCATGTGCCGGAGCCCGCTCTGAGTTCGACGAGGTTCTGCAATTCGGTGATGCTGACGGTGATCTCGGATTTAGTGGGGTCGTGATTCGGCTGGCCGCGTATGTGCTTGGCCTGTTTACCGAAGTGGAGCACGGTGGTGAATCCGCGGACTGTGCGAAAGGCGTGGTCGGGTTTCCCTACGAGCATGCTGCGCGGTTTACTCATGCTGTCCGCCGATCGGTTGAACGGCACCACGTATCTGCGGTGAACACATGGACTCGAATGCCGCGTTCCCGTGGATGATCGAGCACGCGGTAGGCGTCGCTTCCGTACACGACAAGGTCCGACGGTTGGCAGTTGTCGCAGATCATCTTTATTTCCGCGACGACATGCGGCCGGTTGGCGAGGGATCTGATGCAGCCATGTATCCCAATTGCCAGCGTCGAGCGGTCGGGGATGCCCGCCAACGCCCACGGGATCGAGTCAGCTCCGTTGAGCCGGACATTCGCGATGACGTTGAAGCCTTCCGCTTGCATCTGTGCAGCGAGTTGCTGGTTTGTGTAGGTCGCATCAATCTGCTTCGCCCTCGGCATGTTTCGGTACACCGAGCAGTCGGGGCCGATGATTCCGGCGAATGGGCGTAGGCGCTCGAAGTAACGCTCGGGCTGCTTCTGGAACCGCACAAACCTGTAGTCGTCTTCGTAGAAGTGCACCCACGCCAATGGGTCCGGCTTGCGTCTGCTGGCGACCGCCTCGGAAAAGGCGACCATTCGCTCGGGCACCAACGAGTTGGGGGCGACAGCCGGTATGTCGTAGAACCCAACCTCGGTCATGCCGTTCCTGCGCTTCCCGCCGAAGATGTCCCGCCGGTCGCGGGGTGCGTTCTGCGCGATCGTTGGTTGGGCGATACTCGATAATTCGGTGAACAGCATGAGCTGCGGTGCTGGACTCAGTGTCTGCCGGTGGCTCACCATGGTTCACCGCCGCCGGTGATTGTGTTCGAGCACGGGCGAATTCTGCTAAGGGCTATCATGAGTGACGCCTTTCGGTTCTTAGCGGAGTTGACAGGTATTGAGACGGTTGCCGCCGTCTTGTCGAAACTGGGCGGTGAGCTTTGCGGCTCCCGTCCAGTTTTGGTCAGGCCCACAGTTTGAGTTCCTCCTCAACAGATGGCAGTCCACGGCTCAGCGCTGAGGACCATTCGATGATCCGGTTGTGCTGCAGATTGCCGATCACGAGTGCCTCGGCGACGCCGAATTTTGCGGCGAGCGCAGCTATGTGTTGGCGCGTCACCGGCCGCTGCTTGCTTAGCCCGCCGGGGAAGCACCACTCGGCCGCGAGGGCGCTCACCTGGTTTTCGACCAAGCGATCGCCGACGATGAACTCTCTGTCGTCCTCGTGCAGTCGTGGGGCATCGCGCCAATGGCCTTCGACGACGTGGGCGCACTCGTGCAGCAGGGTGAACATCACTTTGTCGAAACGTTTGCCACGACCGGACAGCGCGATCATTGGGTTGTCACCGATAGCCAAAGACACGCCGTCGATTCGCCCGCCGGGGAAGGCCTCGATGTGGACTAGTGCGACTCCGAGTTCCGCGAACCGCTTGGGCAGTGATGCGAAATCCTTCGGCTCGTTAGCGAATTGGGGCAGTGCGCGGGCAAATCCGCTGAATCCGGGGTCATCGAACTGGGCGAGCGACATTGCCTTCGCTTTCCGCCGGGCGAGCGCAATCCACGCGGTTTGTGTACGGCTGAAGGGCATCTCAGTCAGCGAACGTTTCGCCGACGCGCCGAATGTTCGGTCATCTCCGATGAGTTCAGCGACCTCAGCGGCTTGAGTGTCGGGGTCGCTCCGGC
>JAHBAP020000183.1 GCA_018500005.2 Mycobacterium sp.
ATCCGAAGGTGCTCGTTGTTCTCTCCGCTCCAGTGGATGGAGCTCGGCGCGGTGAGCGGAGAGGGCCTGCGCTTCTGCTCGTCTGGCAGGCCAAGGAGAACGGTATCGGCTACCCAGCAAACCGGCATCATCGAAAAGAACAGGCGTTTCACCAGTTGGCAAACTCTGGCGGGGCCTTAAACCCCCAGCATCATGCCTGATGAGGGACCAACTAGATCGGCCTGTAGCCACCCCGTGATCCGCCCGTGATGTGAGCTAAATCACGACTAGCCACCCGCGAAAGGTGGCAGGACATCCAGGGTCTGGTGCGGTCGCAGCACAGTGCCTCGATCGCGAACTGCCACCCCATCGGACAGGAATGAGCACTTCTGTAACACCAGTATCATTTTGTCACTCTGGCCACACAGTTCGCGGATCGCATCGTCGATCGTGGCCCCGTTTTTGAGGTGCAGCACGCTGCTGTCGGCACCCGCCGCATCCCGGGCTGCAGCAAAGTATCGGACGGTTATCGTCATGGCGGGCGTGACGTCGGTCATATTTCGGCCAAATTCAGTGTCACCGTCAGCCTCCGATGGCGCTCATCGGGCGTTTCGGTTGGATGAAATCCGGATTGTTGATGCCGTGCCCGGCGGCTTTGGACCACATCGCGGTGCGCCAGGCCAACTCGATCTCGCGGTCGTCGGCGCCGCTCCGCAGCAGGCCGCGCAGGTCGGTCTCCTCAGTCGCGAACAGGCAGTTGCGCACCTGACCGTCGGCGGTCAACCGGGTGCGATCGCAGGCAGCGCAGAAAGCCTCCGATACCGAGGCGATGATGCCGACGGTCGCTGGGCCGCCGTTCACCAGCCACAGTCGGGCCGGGGCGGATCCGCGTGCAGCGGGGTCGGGGCTCAGGTCGAACGTTGCGCTCAACGTTTCCAGGATGGTCCCCGCGCTGACCGCCGAATCCCGGCTCCACCGGTGGTCGGCGTCCAGCGGCATCTGCTCGATGATGCGCAGCTGATAGCCGTACCGCAGGCAGAACCGCAGCAGTTCCGCCGCATCGGCAGGGCGATCGAGTACTGCATTGACTTTCACCGGACCCAGCCCGGCGGCGTCGGCGGCGCTCAAGCCGTCGAGCACCGCGTCGAGCCGTCGGCGGCGGGTGATCGCGGCGAAATGTTCCGGGTCGACGGTGTCCAGGGACACGTTGACCCTGTCGAGGCCCGCAGCGGCCAGCCCGGCGGCCCGCTGCGCTAAACCGACGCCGTTGGTGGTCAAGGCGATCTCCGGACGCGGTTGCAGGGCGGCTGCGGCGGCCACCACATCTTCGAGACGCCGGTACAACAGCGGCTCACCCCCGGTGAACCGGATGCTGGTCACCCCTAGTCGGGTCACTGCGACCCGCAGCAGCCGGGCCAACTCGGCGAAGCTGAGCAGATCTTCGCCCGGCAGCCACTCCAAACCCTGCGCCGGCATGCAGTAGGTGCACCGCAGATTGCACCGGTCGGTCAGCGAGACGCGCAGATCGGTGGCGACGCGTCCGAACGCGTCGACGAGCGGGCCCTGCCGCGGCATCGCCTCGGTGGACCGCTGGCGGCGGACGGCGGGAAGACCCAACGTGGTGACCGTCATGGGCGCTGCCGGGCCGCGGAGTGGGCCCAGTCCCGGGCCCGATCGACCGGAACGATCTCCTTGCCCAGGGGCATCAGCGACACCGGGATGAGCTTGAGGTTGGCCAGGGCCAGCGGGATGCCGACGATGGTGAGCGCCATCCCGATCGCGCTGATGATGTGGCCGATTGCTAGCCAAACCCCGCACAGCACCACCCAGATGACGTTGCCGACCATGGCGCCGGTCTGCGGTCCGGGTTTGTCGACGATGGTGCGACCGAACGGCCACAGCGCGAACACCGCGATGCGGGCCGCAGCGAACCCGAACGGGATCGTGACGATCAACAGGAAGCAGACCAACGCCGCCACGAGGTAGCCGAGTGCCAACCACAGGCCGCCGAAAAGCAACCAGATGATGTTCAGGACCACACGCATTCTCATCCTCCAGCGGTCGGGTCCTCCAGCGCTCAGGCCAGCCTATCGAACCAAACTGGGGGACCCGGCCCCGCAGCGGTTGAGTAGGATCGCTGGCGCGCGCTTTCGCGTGCTCATGGTGACGTCAGACAAGCAGGTGAGATCCAGTGCCGACCGGCAAGGTGAAGTGGTATGACGCCGAAAAGGGTTTCGGCTTCCTCTCCCAGGAGGACGGCGAGGACGTCTACGTTCGCGCCTCGGCGTTGCCTGCCGGGGTGGAAGGTCTCAAGGCCGGTCAGAAGGTGGAGTTCGGCATGGCGGCCGGCCGCCGCGGGCCGCAGGCCCTCAGCGTCAAGCTGATCGACCCGCCGCCGACGCTGTCCCAGCGGCCCCGTCGGGAGAGCGCCCCGACCGCGGAGCACAAGCATTCCCCGGACGAATTGCACGGCATGGTCGAGGACATGATCACCCTGCTGGAGGGTGCGGTTCAGCCCGAACTTCGCCGGGGCCGCTATCCCGACCGCAAGGTGGCCCGTCGGGTCTCTGAGGTCGTCAAGGCTGTCGCGCGCGAACTCGACGCCTAGGGCGCTCGACCCTGCGAGCGTGCGCGGAATGCACGGCCGTGCGGCGGGTTTGTGTACCGACACGCACGCTCGCCGGAGGCGCCGCTGATGGAAGCTGCGGAGGCTGGGGAACGGGGTCAGCTCCAGCTCATCTGCACCGACCACTCCGCGTGCGGGAGGTCGTGAAGTTCACCGTTCTGGTCCTGCACCAGGGTCAGCAGTTGAACCACCAGGCCGGCCAACTTACCGCGCTGCGGGTCGACGGTGGGCACGGTGACCGCCAACTGTGCACCGGGCCGGTACGCGGTCTCGGTGGTATCGCGCTCGTCGGCGTAGACCCGCAGCAGCCGCCACGGTGCGCGGCTGATCGCCGTCGGCAGCGATAACTGGACGGGGTAGCGCTCGGTGACGGCGAGTTCGCCTTGCGCACCGCCTTTGACGCAGTCGTTGAGGTCCACCACGTTGCAGTAGAGATAGGGGTCGACGCGGATGGTCGTTCCCCGGGAGTAGGCGCTGATCTGCGGCAGCGCGGGTCCGTGGCTGCGGGTCAGCTTCCACGCGCCGATGCCCGCCCCGGCCGCGGTCAGCGCTACCAGGACAGCGAGAATCCAGGCGAGAGGTCGTTTCACCGGTGTGCCACCGCCGCTGTGCCCTCCGGTTCGGCCAGCACCGGACGGTTGCCGCCGAAGCCGGGAATCAACGACGCGCCGCGGAAACTCACCACGGTCTGCGCCAGGCAGGGGATCAGCAGGGCTGCTATCGCGGTGAAGCCCACCCACAGTTCGGTGTACACCAAAACTCCCATCGCGCCGCCGAGTACCCATGCAAGCTGTAGCACCGATTCGGACCGGCCGAATGCCGACGCGCGCGATTCCTCCGGCAGATCGTCCTGCAGCGAGGCATCCAGCGAGGCCTTGGCGATGGCACTGGCCGCGGAGGTGACGAAGGTGGCCGCCGCGGCGACGACGAGGGTGCCGGTGACGGCGGCGACGATCGCAACCACGGTGACCGCGGTGGCGGCGCGGACCACCAGCACGGCGGGTCGGCCCAACTGCAGCCCCGCCGCGGCGAAGTTTCCGCCGAAGTTCCCGATGCCCGCCGCGGGCCCGATGGTCCCCAGCATTTCCAGCTGTACCCAGCCCCCGGCC
>JAHBAP020000499.1 GCA_018500005.2 Mycobacterium sp.
GAGGTACACCAGGTAGGTCCAGGCGGTCGAGGTGTTGGACTCCACCCGTTCGCCGGCGTTGAACACCGGTCCGTTGCCGGCCAACAGGTTGCGGACCGTGCGCAGGACGATCAGTCCGTCGTCGGCGATCCAGCGCCGCTCCCAGGCTCCCCACGCCCACAACGCCGAGACGGCGGTGACGGTGAGCCACAGGCTGATCCGGGTCAGCGCCGGGGTGTGCCGGGTACTAAGCGAGGACTGCGGCGGCAATGACGGTTCCGATCCAGGCCAGGGCGAGCAGCTGCAGCACCCGGTCGCGCAGCGCGATCTCCTCCGGTTCCCCGGCCATGCCGCCGTCGACGTCCACCGCGTAGCGCAGGATCGCGATGGTGAACGGGATCATCGAGATCACGAACCACGACCCGGAGTCGCCGTCGCGCTCGAACGCCCACAGCCCGTAGCAGACCACCACGGCGGTGGCCGACAGCGTCCAGACGAAGGTCAGGTAGGTGCTGGTGTAGTTCTCCAGCGACTTGCGGATCTTGGCACCGGTGCGTTCGGCGAGTTGCAGTTCGGCATAGCGTTTGCCGGCCGCCATGAACAGCGATCCGAACGCCATGACCAGCAGGAACCACTGCGACAGCGGGATGCCGCCCGCCACGCCGCCGGCGATGGCGCGGATCAGGAATCCTGAGGACAGGATCGAAATGTCCAGCACCGCTTGGTGTTTGAGGCCGAAGCAGTACGCCAGCTGGATGACCAGATACACCGCCATAACCACCGCCAGATGCGGGGTGACCCACCAGGAGATGGCCAGGCAGGCAACGGCCAGGACGGTCGCGATGCCATAGGCCATGCCGACCGGCAGCACCCCGGCGGCGATCGGACGGAACTGTTTGGTGGGGTGTGCCCGGTCGGCCTCGACATCGCGCGCATCGTTGATCAGATAGATCGACGAGGCGGCCATACAGAACACCACGAAGGCCATCGCCACCTTGGAAAGCACCTCGAAGTCGAAGTGCGCGCCGCCGCCCAGAGCCGCCAACGGGGCGGCGAACACCAGCAGGTTCTTGATCCACTGCCGCGGCCGGACCGCCTTGACGATGCCGGTGAACAGGTTGGTCGGCGGGCCGGTGACCGCTGTCTTACTCATATTCAGTCACTTTCCTTTCGGCTGCCGCCCAGCCGGGCCGTGGTCTCGGCGACCGCCGCCCCGACGACCATGCCGGCGAGCACGTCCGAGGGATAGTGCACGCCGAGCACCAGACGAGAGAGCGCCATCAGCGGCACCACCGCCAACGGCAGCGGCGACCTGGTGGCCCGGCACAGCAGCATAGCCGCGGCGGTGCTCGAGGTGGCGTGCGCGGAGGGGAAGCTCAGCTTGCTGGGCGTGCCCACGTTCACGGCGATGTCGGGGTGGTGCGGGCGCCGGCGGCGCACCGCGAGTTTGATGACGATGGCCGCGGCGTGCGCGGCGACGGCCCCGACGCCGACCAGCAGCCAGTCCCGGCGCCGGCCCGGGGAGAGCACCGCGCCCAGGGCCGACAGCGCCATCCAGCCCGCGGCGTGCTCACCGAAGTGCGACATACCCCGGGCGACCCCGACGACCGGCGGCGTGGCAAGCCTCGATTGCACGGCGACCAGGGCGGCCACTTCCCCGGTCGGCGGGGCGAGGATCTCCGCTTCGGGGATGTCAGGCATTGATCGCCGCCTGGTCGAGCAGCACGGTTTCCCACTTGCGCTGGCTGGACAGCTCGGGCAGCGCCTGGCGGTAGACCCGGCGCATCTGGTCGTACTTGCGGTACAGCCGGATGTGCTGGCGGATGGAGGCTTTCAACAGCGCGAACATCTTGGCGCGGTCGCGCTGGCGGTAGACCACCCCGCGGCCGTCGGCGGTGGTGACGGTCACCCCGTCGACGTTGCACAGCAGGAACCACCGCGCGTCCTGGGTGGCGACGTTGAGCTGCGGGCGTTCGTGGTGGGCCGGGTCGGCCTCGCCGAGTTGGTGCAGGACACCCCGGGCCAGGCGAATCCCGATGGCGGGCAGCGCCACCGGCGGCTTGTGCACCTTGGTGCGCCCGCTGGGCGGCGGCAGGGCCGTCGCGGCGGGCAGCACGACCGCATCGGGGAACTCCTGGCGCATCGCCCGCACGTCGGGCAGCGCGGACTCCAGGATCGAGAAGATGTGCTCCGGGCCGACCAGGAAATCCTCGATGGCCTTGTTCTGGATGGCGACGGTCGAATATTCAAGGCACAGAAGGTGTTTGAGGGTCGCCTTGATGGAACTCTTGATCAGTCCGTCGACCGGGGCGTCCCAGTGCAGGGCCGAGACCACCAGCCGGTTGCGCAAGTGGAAATAGGCCTGCCAGTCGATCGCGTCATCCTTGTCGCTCCAGGCCATGTGCCAGATCGCGACACCCGGCATGGTCACCGTCGGGTAGCCGTGCTCGCCGGCCCGCAGCCCGTAGTCGGCGTCGTCCCACTTGATGAACAACGGCAGCGGCTGACCCAGTTCCTCGGCGACCCGGCGCGGGATCATGCACATCCACCAGCCGTTGTAGTCGACGTCGATTCGGCGGTGCAGCAGCTTGCTGCGGCCGTCCTCGTCATCCTTGCTGCTCTCGACGTCCAGCGGGTATTTGGCGAAGTCGTGGTCGTATTCGGTATGCGGGGCATTGGTCCACATGAAGTTGGCGCGGTTGACGATCTCGCCCATCACGTGCAGGTGCGAGGGCTCCTGCAGGTTGAGCATCTGCCCGCCGATCAGGGTGGGCGTCTTGGCGAACCGGCTCAGCGCCAGCGCCCGCAGGATCGAGTCCGGCTCGATGCGGATGTCGTCGTCCATGAACAGGATCTGCTCACAGGTGGTGTTGCGCAGCGCCTCCATCATCACCCGGCTGTAGCCGCCGGACCCGCCGAGGTTGGGCTGGTTGAAGATCGACAGTCGACTGCCCAGTGCGGCGGCGGCCTCGTCGAAACCGGGATGGTCCTTGGCCTTGGCAGTGCCCTGGTCGGCGACGATCACCGCGCCGATGACGTTGTTCACCAACGGATCCGAGGTGAGTGCCTTCAGCGCATTGACGCAGTCGGCCGGCCGGTTGAAGGTGGGGATGCCGACGGTGATGTCGGCCCGGCCCGGGGCGGCCACCGGCGCGTACCAGGCGGCACTGTGCACGACGGTCTTGGTGTCGGTCGTGATGTCGAACCAGATCCAGCCGCCGTCCTCGAACGGGGCGAGTTCGACCTCGAATTCGGCCGCGGCCGGGGTGGCGGTGTCGCTGACGATCCCCGCAGCGGAGTTGCCGCTGACGATTTCGGTTCCGCCCACGCTGATACGCGCGCCGGTGGCCTTGGAGCGGTAGACGTCGATACGCGCCGCACCGGTCAGTTCCACCCGCAGCACCACCGAGTCCAGCGTCGACCAGCGCCGCCAGTAGCTGGCCGGGAAGGCGTTGAAGTAGGTGGCGAAGGACACCTCCGACTCCGCGCCGATCTGGAGTGTGGTGCGACTGGTCGCGTGCGCCCGCCTCGCGTTGGTCTCGGACTCCTCGATGTAGAGCTTGCGCACATCAAGCGGTTCGCCCGGGCGCGGCAGGATGATCCGCTGCAGCAGGCTCACCGCACGGGACTCACCGCTGGTGATCGGGCCGGAGGGGATGTCACTCATGTTGTGCCGCCTCAGTTGTTCTGGTCCGTCAGCGACGCACCGTCACGCAGGTGCGGCGCAAGTTCGTTGTCGTACATGCTCAGCGCACTGGCGATGGCCATGTGCATGTCGAGGTACTGGTAGGTCCCGAGCCGGCCACCGAAAAGCACCCCCGCCGAGGCCGTTTCAGCCTTGGCGCGGGTCCGGTAGGCGGCCAGCAGTTGCCGGTCGGAGTCGGTGTTGATCGGGTAGTACGGCTCGTCGTCGTCCTCGGCGAACCGGGAGAACTCTCGCATGATGACCGTCTTGTCGGTCGGGTAGTCGCGCTCCGGGTGAAAATGCCGGAACTCGTGGATCCGGGTGTAAGGCACATCGGCGTCGTTGTAGTTCATCACCGGAGTGCCCTGAAAATCTCCGGTAGGCAGCACGTCGACCTCGAAATCCAGTGTGCGCCAGCCTAATCGACCCTCGACATAGTCGAAGTAACGGTCCAGCGGGCCGGTGTAGACCACCGGCGCGCCGGGGCTTTCCGCCCGCAGTTGCTCGCGCACGTCGAACCAGTCGGTGTCCAGACGCACCTCGATGCGATCGTCGGCGGCCATGTTCTGCAGCCAGGCGGTGTAGCCGTCGACCGGCAGGCCCTCAAAGGTGTCGTTGAAGTAGCGGTTGTCGAAGTTGTAGCGGACCGGCAGCCGGCTGATGACCGAGGCGGGCAGCTCCTTGGGGTCGGTCTGCCACTGCTTGGCCGTGTAGGCCTTGACGAACGCCTCGTAGAGCGGTCTGCCGATCAGCGAGATTGCCTTTTCTTCCAGGTTCTGCGCGTCGGCGGTGTCGATCTCGGCGGCCTGCTCGGCGATCAGTGCGCGGGCCTCGTCGGGGCTGTAGTAGCGGCCGAAGAACTGCGACACCAGGCCCAGGCCCATCGGGAACTGGTAGGCCTGACCGGCGTGCATGGCGAACACCCGGTGCTGGTAGCCGGTGAAGTCGGTGA
Source organism: Mycobacterium sp. (assembly GCA_018500005.2). Taxonomy (GTDB): domain Bacteria; phylum Actinomycetota; class Actinomycetes; order Mycobacteriales; family Mycobacteriaceae; genus Mycobacterium. The sequence continues at coordinate 4,617 of JAHBAP020000499.1, forward strand.
ACTGGCGCACGTAGTCCCAGACCCGCTGATTGGAGGTGTGGAACAGGTGGGCTCCGTAGCGGTGGATCTCGATGCCGGTCTGCGGTTCGGCCTCGGAGTAGGCGTTACCGCCGAGGTGCGACCGGCGTTCGACCACCAGCACCCGCTTATCGAGTTGAGTGGCGACCCGTTCGGCGATCGTCAGGCCGAAGAATCCGGAGCCGACGACGAACAGGTCGTAGCCGCGGGGACTGTCGACTTCGGAGGCGCTCATCGGGCCCAAGGTTATCGGACTCAGCCGCGGGCAACCGCGCGGCGAACCGGTTGACCCGCAGAAAGTCGGCCGGGAGCGAGCAGTGCGGCGGAAATTACATTGTCGCGATTCGCTCACGATTCAGCATCGTCACTCCAGTCTCAGCAACCTCACTCGTAACATCGTTTTCGTCAGCCTCAACGTCGGCGAATCCGCCGAAATCGGGTCTGGCGCAGAGGTTCGTAATTCAGATTGAGGAGACTCCCGTGCCGAACCAACGTCGACGCAAGTTCTCGACAGCCGCCAGTGTGGCCGCCGCCCTGGCCGTCGCGAGCCCTTTCGCGGTCATCGGCGTCCTCGAGCTCACCTCCGGGCATCCGGCGACCGAGCAGCGGGACTTCACCCGCGCCGCCGTGGTCACCGACCTGCCCAACGAAATCATGTCGGCCCTGCAGGCC